>JBGPMJ010000096.1:0-8358 GCA_041486935.1 Candidatus Limnocylindria bacterium
CGGCGCTATCATCGGTGCCGCCGCCCGACCCGCCACCGCCCAGGAGCGCGACCCGTGCCCGACGCCGCCCTGCCCGCCACCTCCGCCGCGACCGACATCCCGGCCACGTTCCACGTCAGCACGCACCCCGCCGTCGCGCACAAGCTGGCGTTGCTGCGCGACACGTCCACGGAGCCCAAGAAGTTCCGCGAGCTGGTGCGCGAGATCAGCTGGCTGCTCGGCTACGAGGCGTTGGCCGACGCTCGCACGAAGCCGATCAGCGTGGAGACGCCCCTCGAGACGACCCCCGGCGCCGAGCTGGCCGACCGCATCGGGCTCATCCCTATCCTGCGCGCCGGGCTGGGCATGGTGGACGCGATGCTCGAGCTGATGCCCACCGCCGAGGTCTGGCACCTCGGGCTCTTCCGCGACGAGCGCACGCTGCGGCCGGTCGAATACTACAACAAGCTGCCCGACACCGCGACCGTGGACCTCTGCCTCATCCTCGATCCGATGCTCGCCACGGGTGGCTCGGCCACGGCGGCCATCGAGGTGCTGAAGAACTGGGGCGCCCGACGCATCAAGCTCATCAACCTCATCGCCGCGCCCGAGGGCGTGCGCGCCGTCGCGGACGCGCACCCGGACGTCGAGATGTACTGCGCGGCGCTGGACCGACAGCTCAACGAGAAGGGCTACATCCTGCCCGGCCTGGGCGATGCCGGCGACCGCCAGTTCGGCACCAGCCACCGATAGCGGCGCAGGAGCCAGCGCTCTCGCCCCTGCCCACCGCGCCAGACTCGACCGCCCCGCCCCCCCTACGAAGAGGCCGGCCCTCGCGGGCCGGCCTCCGGAGTGCAGATCGGTCTGGGAAGTGCCGTCACTCCCCGATGATCCCGGGAAGCGGCGCGACCGCAACTCCCCGAGAAGAAGGGGCGAACGCTACTTGCCGGCCTCGGTCAGGGTGACCGTGGCCTTCGTCCAGGAGATGCCCTTCGTGTCGCCGGCGAGGTCCTTGAGAGCCTGCTCGGTGTACGTGTTCGTCCAGGCGTCCGCGTCGGGCGCCTTGGTCAGGAGCTTTCCATCGAGCGCGACCTGGACGGTCCGTTCGAACGCGGCGCTGTCCATCATGCCGATGCCGTTGGGGGACGGCCAGATGAGGCTGCTGATCTCGTTGAGCTGCCAGGTCTGGTGACCCTTGGGCAGCTTGGCATCCGCGGCGAGGACGATGTCCACGCACTTCGCCGCGTTGTCGCGGCAGAACATCCAGCCCTTGAACGAGGCGCGCAGGAACTTGACGGCCTCGGCACTGTGGTCCTTCAGGTACGCCTGGGAGGCGAAGATCCCGTCCTGGAGCATGGCCGTGCCGGCCGACTCCATGGTGATCACGTTCAGGTCATCGGCCGTGTAGAGGTTCCCCGTGGCGGGGTTCTTGGCCTCGAGGACCTGCGCGTACTCGTTGTAGGTCATCGCCTCGGCCGAGTCGAGTTCGTTGTTGAGGAAGGCCGTCATCGTGAAGTCCTGGGTCACGACCGTGACGTCCGAGGCCTTGGTCGGGTCGATGCCATTCTTGCGCATCGCCGCGTACACCTCGGCCTCGTTCCCATAACCCCATGCGCCGACCTTCTTGCCCCTCCAATCGGTCGGCTGCGTGATGCCCGAGGCCTTCCAGGAGATCTCGAGCGTGGCCGACCGCTGGAAGACTTGGCCGATGAACTGGATGTCAGCGCCGCTCTCGCGCGACGCGAGCGCCTTGGGCACCCAGCTGATGCCGAACTGGGCGTTGCCGCCGGCGACCACCGTGGCCGGGACGATGTCCACGGCGCCAGGCAGGATCGTGACGTCGAGGCCCTCGTCCTTGTAGTAGCCCTGGTCCAGGGCCGCGAAGTAGCCGGCGAACTGGGCCTGGGGGTACCACTGCAGCTGGAGCTTGATCGGCGTCAGCGTGGCGGGCCCGGCGCTCGAGCAACCGACGGCGACGAGCATGAGCGCGGCAGTAACGGCCGCGAGACGACGAGACAACCTCATCGAACCCTCCTCGTTGGGTCCCTGGAAAGGGGGACCTGCCTCCTCCTGCGGACCGATGCGCTGCATGGCCCGTGTCCATCGCCCGTCGTGCGCTCGCGGGCGCCGGGACGGCCTGCGATGTCTCGGCGCAGTCTAAGCGATGGTGGGGCCGCCGGCGAACCGAGATTCGCGCCGCGCCCTGCGAGTTGCCCCTACGCCTCCCCCGTCCGGAACGAGGAATGCCAGGGCATGACGAGCCGTTCCAGCGCAACGACCGCCAGGTACAACCCGATGCCGATCGAGCAGGCGAAGACGATGGCAGCCCACGAACGCTCGAGGTTGAGGAAGGCGGCGTAGCGCACGATGTACTGGCCGATGCTCAGGCTCGGCGCGCCAAAGTATTCGCCGATGATGGCGCCGATCGTCGCCAGCGTCGTCGCGACCTTCAGGGCGGTGAACACGAAGGGCATCGCGCTCGGCACGCGTACCGAGCGGAGGATCTGCCAGTCGCTGGCGGCGGCGGCGCGCAACAGCTCCAGCGCGGCCGGTTCGACGTTGAGCAGCCCGCGGGCCGTGTTGATCATCACGGGGAAGAAGCAGAGCATCGCCGCGACCATCGCCTTGGACAGCTGCGTGTCGAGCCCGAACCAGTTGTTCAACAGCGGCGCGAAGGCGATGATGGGGATGGAGTTGACCGCGACCGCGAAGGGCAGCAGCGACTCGCGCAGCCCGAGCCAGCGCGCGGTTATCGCGCCCACGAGGATGCCGGCCGTGGAGCCGATGAGCAGCCCGCCGAGGATCTCCACCAGCGTGTAGGTCGTTGAGGACCACAGCTCGGGTAGATTGGCGAGTAGCGACGCGGCGATCTTCGAGGGCGCGGGCAGGATGAACTGGGGCAGCCCGAGGAACCGGACGAGGATGTCCCACACCACGAGGAACCCGACGAAGATCCCCAGCGGCAGGAGCCAGCCGCGCAGCGTGCGCGCGACGGCGACGCCCGAAGTCGGCGCGGGGGGCGCGACGACGCTCAAGCTGACAACCCCTCGGCGGCGGCGCGGCGCAGATCGACCCCCTCCCCCTCCGAGCCGCGCAGGCTCTCGCGAACCTCCGTGACCAGCTCGAAGTAGCGCTCCATCTCGCGCGTCTCCACGTCGCGGTGGCGCGGCAGGTCGATGGGCACGATCGTCGTGATGCGCCCCGGCCGCGCAGACATGACCACGACGCGCATCGAGAGGAAGACCGCCTCGGGGATCGAGTGCGTGACGAAGATGACCGTCGTCGCGGTGCGCTCCCAGATGCGCAGCAGCTCCAGGTTCATCCGCTCCCGCGTCATCTCGTCCAGCGCGCCGAACGGCTCGTCCATGAGCAGGATGGCCGGGTCGAGGGCGAGTGCCCGGGCGATCGCCGCGCGCTGCTGCATGCCGCCCGAGAGCTGCCAGGGATGATGGCCGGCGAAGTCGCCCAGCTCGACCAGGGCCAGCATCTCCCGGGCCTTGGCCTCGCGCTCCTCTTTCGGGCGGCCGATGATCTCGAGCGGCAGCTCGACGTTGCGCTGCACCGTCCGCCAGTCGAACAGCACCGGCGCCTGGAAGACCATGCCGTACTCGCGGTCGAGGCGAGCCTCCCGGGCGAGCTTGCCGTTGACCATGACCGTGCCGTCGCTGACGCCGATCAGGTCGCCCACGATTCGCAGCAGCGTGCTCTTGCCGCAGCCCGACGGCCCGATGAGCGAGATAAACTCGCCGCGCCGTACGGAGAGGTCGATGCCGCTGAGCGCCTCCACGCGGCCCGCCTTCTGGCCGCTTCCCTCGAAGACCTTCGAGACTCCTCGGAGGTTGACGACGACGTCATCGGTGGTCGGTGGCTCGGTCATGTGGCTCATTCCTCGATCGGTCGGTAGCCCCGCAGGGCGATGCGCTCGGCGGCGACGACGAGCAGGAAGGCCACGATGCCCAGCGAGGCGCAGGCGACGATGGCCGCCCAGAGATCGGCCGGGCTGAACGTGTAGTACTGCATCGCCTGGAGGAGCGAGCCACCGAGCCCGTCGCGGATGCCGGCCGGGAACTCCCCGACGATGGCGCCGACGACGCTGGCCGTGGCGGCGATCTTGAAGGCGGTGAACAGATAGGGCGGGGAGGCCGGCAGGCGAAGTTTGCGCAGCACCGTGCGGCGGCCTGCGGCGTAGGAGCGCATCAGCTCGAAGGCTCGCGGGTCCGCTGCCCGCATGCCGCGGATGGCGGCGATGGTGACGGGGAAGAAGGTCAGGTACGTGGCCACGATGGCCACTCCGAACCAGCCTGCCTTCAGGCCCACGACGATGACCGGGGCGATGGCGATGATCGGCACCGTCTGGCTGGCCACGAGCAGCGGCACCAGGCCGCGCTCGAGGATGCGGACATGGATGAGCACGATGGCCAGCCCCAGCCCGATGCCGGCGCCGAGCGCGAAGCCGAGGAGGGACTCGCGGGCCGTGAACCAGGCCGCGCCGACGAGGCTCGAGAGGTACGTCTCACCCTTCGCATCGACGTCCCAGAAGGCGCCCACGATCGTCCAGAGGTGGGGGAAGTTGATGTCGTTGACCGGCTTCCAGCGGAACGGCGGGTCCCAGTAGAAAGACGGGCCGCCGAGGATGTCCTCGTAGCGCCACGGGTCGCCGGCGAGCAGCTTGGCCACCTCCCAGGCCACGAGGAGCAGCACGACGATGAGCACGAAGCCGAGGGCGGGGCGCAGTCGGCGTCGGGCAGACATCCCGCGAAGCTTACTTCGGCCTGACGCCTGGCTCCGCCCGGAACGGGCCCCTACCCGGTGACCGCCTGGTCGGCGATGTCCAGGGCCGCGTCGATGATCGCGAAGCCCTCGGCGAGCTGCTCCTCCGTGATGACGAGCGGCGGGTTCGTGTGGATCGAGTTGTTGGCGATCATCGTGTACAGGCCGTGCTCGCGCAGGTACTTGCCCGCGGCCTTCATCTCGTCCGAGGTGCCGTTGAAGGGGGTCATCGGCGTGAACGGCTCGCGCGAGCGCACGAGGTCGAGGATCCCGAACAGCCCCAGGTTGCGCACGGCACCCACGGACGGATGCTTACGGTACAGCTCCTCGTGGTGCCGGCGCATCACCGGGCCCATCGCGGCCGCATGCTCCACCAGGCCATCGGACTCGTACACGGCGATCGTGGCCAGCGCCGCAGCGCACGAGACGGCGTGCGAGGAGTAGGTCAGGCCGCCGTAGTACATCTTCGACTCGAACGCCTGGGCGATCTTGCGCCGCATGGCCACCGCGCCCAGAGGCAGATATGACGAGGTCAGGCCCTTGGCCATGGTCATGAGGTCCGGCACCGTGTTCCAGTGGTCGATGGCGAACATCTTCCCCGTCCGTCCGAAACCGGCCATGACCTCGTCCGCGACCATCAGGATGTCGTAGCGGTCGCAGATCTCGCGCACGCCCTGGATATAGCCGTCGGGCGGGATGAGGATGCCGTTCGTGCCCACGATCGTCTCGAGGAAGACGGCCGCGATCGTGTGCGGCCCCTCGTAGCGGATGACCTCCTCGAGCCCCTGCAGCGCCTCCGCGGCCGGTCGCGGCTCCTTCTCGCCCCAGCGATGCGTATCCGGATAACGCACCACGCCCACGAGGCCCGGCTCGTTGGCCCAGCGCCGCGGGTCGCCCGTGAGGGTCATCGCCCCCATCGTCGCCCCGTGGTACGAGCGGTAGCGGGCGAGGACCTTCGTGCGACCGGTGTAGTGGCGGGCCATCTTGATCGCGTTCTCGATGGCCTCGGCCCCGCCCAGGGTGAAGAAGACCTTGTCCATGTCGCCCGGCAGGATCTCTGCCAGCTTCGCCCCCAGGCGCGCCCGTGGCTCGGTCGTGAAGGCGGGCTGGACGTACTGGAGCTTCGTGGCCTGGGCGGTGATGGCGTCGATGACGCGGCGGTCGCCGTGGCCGATGTTCACGCTCATCAGCTGGCTGTTGAAGTCGAGGATGCGCCGCCCCTCGGGCGTGTAAAGGTAGACCCCCTCCGCGTGATCGATGGCGATCGGGTCGAGCTGGCCCTGCACGCTCCAGCTGAAGAACGTGTGCTCGCGGCTGAGGCGGACGATCTCCTCGCTGGTCATGGAAGCGGGCGTGGTGACGGCCATCGGTCGGGCTCCTGCGCGGGTGTTCGTGGCGACCGGGCGATTGTGGCAGACGGCCGGCGACGATGCTCGGAGGCGTGGCGAGCCGTCAGCCGGGTCGGTCGAAGATGGCCAGGTACCAGAGTCGGAAGGTCGCGGCGCGGACGCGGCGGAAGCCGGCCTGATGCAGGCGGTCCTCGATGACGCGCACGTCGTGGACGTAGCCGGGGCAGGGCCGCCCACGCACCGTGTTCGTGGCATTCTCCAGCCAGACCCAGACGCGGTTGAGCAGGCCGCGCACACCGCGGGAGTCGGGGACCACGAAGACATAGCGGCGCCGGGTGGCGGCCATCGACGTCGCCACGAGCCGCTCCACGTCGCGGTAGCAGCAGATGACCTTGTCGAGCACGACCCAGTCGTGGGGCTCGAGCGCGACCGAGGCGGCATCGCCGAGCCTGAAGTCGGCGCGATCGCTGACGCCGGCCTCGACGGCCCGTCGCCTGGCCACCTCGACGCTCGCCGGCGACAGGTCGATGCCGGTGGCCCGCGCCGCGCCACGTTCGACGAGCGCCAGCGTCAGGGCGCCCGGGCCGCAGCCGAGTTCGAGCACGCTCGGTCGCGCCTCGCTCACGTCGGCGAGATTCGAGAGGAGCCTGCGGGAGACCGGGCCCAGCCCGAACCCCGTGGCCGCCCGTCGCAAGGCGGCGCACCTTCCGGTCGAAGTACCGTTGGATCTTCGGATCGGGCGCCGTGGGCTGGCAGCACTCGCTCGTGTGCTCCGCGCCGTTCGCCTTCGATCCAGCCATGAGCGGGACCTTAGCCCCAGTGATGGGCCGCAGCAAGTTCTCCGCCATGGCGCCGGTGCGAGGCCGGCCCTCAGGGCGCCCTGCCGCGTCCTGGGGCCGCCCGAATGAGCACGGCGGCATCGATATCGGTGACGCCGAGCCTTGGCTTGGGTCCCGTGCGGACAAGGACGCTGCGCCGACCTACCGGGCGGCCATCACCGCCGGCTTGTCCCACCACCTCGGGCCGCGGAGTCTTGGAACGCGCCGCTTGATGCGGGGCTGCGCGACAGGTAGGCGCTCACGAGGTCCCGCGCGGTCTCCAGGTGGCGCACCGCTGCGGCCTCTGCCCGGTCGGGGTCGCCGGACTCGATGGCCTCGAGCAGGAGGTCGTGCTCCCTGGCCAGCAGCGGCTGCGAAGCGTAGAGGATCTCGTCGAGCTTGAAGAGGGAACGCAGGATCGGCACGTTGCTGACGAAGACCTGGTGCAGGCGCCGGTTGCCCGAGAGGCGGCAGATGGCTTCGTGAAAGGCGAGGTCGTGGCGGCGCACCTCGTCGGCTCGCCCGCCGGCGGCGGCGCGGTCGAGCCGGCCGACCAGCGTGTTCAGCTCGCGGGACTCCCGCGGGCCCCTGCGGAGCGCGAGGATGCGCGCCGCCCGGCCCTCGATGGCGGCGCGCAGCTCGTAGATGTCGACGACGTCATCGATGGACAGCGCCACGACGAAGCTCCCCCTGCGGCGCACGACCTCCAGCAGGCCCTCGCCGCGCAGGTGCTGCAGTGCCTCCCGCAGCGGCCCGCGGCTGATCCCCAGCTCGGTGGCCAGGCGAACCTCGTTGAGGCGCTCACCGGGCGGGAGCCGGCCGGAGAGGATCTTGTCGCGCAGCGAATCGGCCACCTCATCGGCCAGCGACCGGGTCGGGCGGATGGTCGGCAAGGCCGGCCGTGTCCCTTCACGCGATGTCATGTGCGGAGCCGGTGCAGGGGGGCGCCGCGCGCGCGGCGCCCCCCGCTTCCGACGCCCTCCCGCTACTCGACGGGGATCTCCTTGAACTGCAGGTCGACGTTGGTGCCGCGGCTCATGCGGTACTGCCGGGCGACGTAGAACCAGATGAAGCCGACGATGGGCACGACGAAGACCATGATCCTTGACAGATCGCTGTTGGCGCCGAACGTGTCGTCGGTGAGCGCTCCCCAGACCACCCAGGCGCAGAAGGCCGAGCCGATCACGCCAGCCACGGCGATCAGCGGCAGCCCGAAGACGCTCAGGCGCGCCGGAGAGCCCTCGTAGGTCTCCCGGTGCCGGTAGGCGAAGGTGATGCCGGCGAGGCTTACCACGAGGAAGACGAGGCCCATCCCCGGCAGCCCGGAGAGGATGACCAGGGTGTCGGTGAACGAATAGACGGCGAGGAGGACGAGCGCCACGACCACGACCACGACGATCGACCAGGTCGGTGAGTGGTAGCGCTCGGACACCTCGCCGGCC
>JBGPMJ010000097.1:0-8357 GCA_041486935.1 Candidatus Limnocylindria bacterium
CCAGGCGTGCAGGACGACGAACGAGCCACTCCGCGGAGGTCCCAGGGTGCCGTCCGAGCGGCTCCCGCCACGCCTCGTTCGCTCGTTCGCTCACCAGGCGGCCGGCTCGTCGGGGTCGCTGATCACCGGCAGTGGTGCCCCTACGGAGACAGAGACTCCAGCTCGAACTCCGTGTCAAGCGCGACACCGAACAGCTCGCGCAGCAGCTCGGGGACCTCGCGCTCGTCCACGACCCGCTC
The DNA here is from genome assembly GCA_041486935.1 of Candidatus Limnocylindria bacterium. Classification (GTDB taxonomy): domain Bacteria; phylum Chloroflexota; class Limnocylindria; order Limnocylindrales; family CSP1-4; genus CSP1-4. The sequence continues at coordinate 240 of JBGPMJ010000097.1, forward strand.
GTTGCGCTCTCCGCCGGCATGGACGATGAGCCGGTCGTCGTAGAGCGTGACGCGGCCATCCGGCGTGCCCAGCGTGCAGATGCGGTGGCTGGTGAAGTACGGCGCCTCGGTCTCCTGCCAGTGGCACATGGCCACGAAGTCGGCGAGTTCGTGCGGCACGAGCGTGAAGCGGTACTGGGGCACCCAGGGGGCCTCGGGGGTCGGGCGCTCGAACAGCGTCCAGTCGTCGCCGTCGCGATCGAGCCGGTACGCGCGACCCACCGAGTCCACTTGCTCGAGGCCCTCGACCAGCCGGAGCGGCTCGCGAAAGGTGTCCCCGAAGCCGACATCCACCAGCCACAGCTCGTCGAGATCCACGCGCAGCACGAGGTGGTCGAACTCCGGGCCCAGCGTCCCGTCCTCGTCGACGGTCCGCGCCGAGAGCATCGTCACGCGGTAGCCCAGCGCGTCCAGCAGCCAGCCGAAGAGGCCGTTCAGTTCGTAGCAGAAGCCGCCCCGGCGCCGGGTGACGATCTTGTCGTACAGGGCTGGGAGCTCCAGCGAGATCGGGCGGCCGATGACGATGTCAAGGATCTCGAAGGGCACGCGCAGGACGTGCGCGACCTGGAGCGCGGCCAGGGCCTCGGCGCTCGGCGCCGCCGGGCGCACGGCGCCGATACGGCCGAGGTAGGGGCCGATCTCCACGCTCAGGCCTGCTGCGCCAACGCCTCGGCGACGGCCGCCACGGCCGCTCCCGTGGCCGCCTGATCGTGGTCGCGGTATGGGGCCCCGCCGACTCTCGGACCCACCGCCAGGCGTACCCGGGCCTGATCGCTGCCGGCCACGGCCAGCAACGCCGGCTCGAAGGGCGCCTGGCCGGTCGTCGTGATCAGCCGTTCGCCGGCCCCCTCGCCAATCGAGATCGACCCGCCGGGAGCATCGAGCGCATCGACCACAACGTGTAGCAGACGGCGCAGGGCCACGTCCTGGTCGATCCGTCCGAGTCGCGTCTCCAGCGCGGCCACGTATTCCGCGAGCGGGCGGCTCGGGTCGTGCGTCTCCTTGAAGCGCCGCTCGACGATCGCCTGAAGTCGCGCCCTGATCGGCGTGAAGACCGTCACCACGACGATCGTGCTGAGCACGATCGCCGCGTCCGACCGCTCCCCGGTGAGGGTCACGAAGACCCGCTGCATGAGCCCCACCATGGCCGTGTAGACCCCGGCGAGGATCGCCGTCAGCAGGCCGTAGACGATCGTGCGGTTGATGAGGACGTCGATGTCGTAGAGCCGGTAGCGCAGCACGGCGATGCCGGCGGCGATGGGGATGCCCAGCAGGGCGAGCTGGAACGCGTCCTCACCGAACTTCCCGGCCACCTGGACCAGGGGCAAGACCATGGCCACGACGAGCGCCGCAAAGGCCACCCACTTCAGCTGTTGGCGCTGGGTCTGCCCCGCCCCGCGGTAGCGCCCCACGAGGGACCCGGCCGAGGCCGCGACGGATACAACGAGCAGCGCCTGGACGGCCGTTACCAGAGCCTCCAGTGCCCCCAGCGAGCGGATACCGAACGGGTTCTCGACGGAGCTGAAGTTCTCCAGCGGGCCGGGCCGGATCGCCAGCCCGATCCCGAACAGCGTTGCGTTGCCGACGGCCGCCCACAGCACCCAGCGCCATCGTGGCGTCAGCAAGCTGCCTTCGGGAAAGAGGAGGAACAGCGTTGGCCCGACGAGCAAGACGGGTATCACGAATACCCAACTGGCGAACCAAGCGGCAAGCGCGGCGCCCGGCAGGGATCCCGGGTTGGCGAGCAAGCCGTAGTTGGCATACTCGAAGGCCAGCTGCAGAGCGCCATTGAGGATGCCGGCGGCCGCGAAGATCCAGCCGATGCGGTTGCCGGGTTGCCGCGCCAGGATGATCGCGCCGACCGTCGCGCAGGTCAGCGCGAAGAGTGCCCCCCAGCCGCGGAAGCCGTAGCTGTCAGGGATCGAGGCGTCCCCGGTCAGGGCCTGCAGGACGAGGCCGCCCGCCGAGGGCACGATGGCGGCGAGCCAGGCGGCCCAGGCGATCGAGGTCGCCCAGCCGGGACGCCTCGCGACGGCCACCGGCTCAGCGACGCCCAGCATCTCCGAGGTCATCCGTGCACCTCAGACCTGCCGCGCCAGCGCGTCGGCGACGGCGGCCACGGCCGACTGGACAGCCAGGCGATCGCGCTCGCCGAACGGAGCCCCCTCGGGCCGCGGGCCGACGGCGACGGTCACCCGCGCCGGCCCATCCCCGGCCGTCGCCAGCAGCGTGTGCTCGAAGGAGCCCTCGCCGATGCGGGCCACCATCGCGTCACCACGCGCGACCGAGGCCACGGTCGCCCCAAGTGCGGAGGCCGCGACGTCGAGCAAGCGGCGCAGGGCGGCCTCGGACTCGAGCCGCCAGAGGCCAGTCTGGATGGTCGTCACGAACTCGGCCAGCGGCGCGCGAGGGTCCCGAACTTCCTTGAAGCGGCGCTCGACGATCGCCTGCAGACGCGCGCGGATCGGCGTGAAGACGCTGACCACGATGATCGTGGTGAGGATGATCGCGGCGTCCGACGGCTGCCCGGTGGCGGCCACGAAAACGCGCTGCATGAGCGCCACCAGGGCCGTGTAGACCCCGGCCAGGATCGCCGTCAGGAGGCCATAGACGATCGTGCGGTTGATGAGGAAGTCGATGTCGTAGAGCCGGTAGCGCAGCACGGCGATGCCGGCGGCGATGGGGATGCAGAGGATGCCGAGGATGAAGGCGACCTGACCGAACTTCTGGCCCGAGAAGCCCAGGGGACCGGTGCCTGCCAGCAGCAGTGCGGCGAAGGCGACCCACCTCAGCTGAAGGCGTTCGGTCGGGCCGGTGCGGCGGTAGCGCAGCACGAGCGATCCGGCAGCGCCCACGATGGAACCCACGAGCATGATCTGGCTGATCTCCGTGAACGGCTCCAGGGCTTGGAGCCCGCGCACGCCGAATGGGTTGTCGAGGTAGAGGGAGTTGTTGAGTGGCCCCGGTCGGAAGGCCAGCAGGACCCCGAATAGCGCCCCGCCGATCACCGCGGTCCAGAGCACCCAGCGCCAACGTGGCGTCAGGACCCTCCCGGCCGGGAAGACCAGGAGCAGAGCGGGCCCGACCAAGATGACCGCGACCAGCCAGGTCCAGGAAACCGACCAGGCCGCGATCTCGGCGCCGGGCAGGGATCCGGGGTGGACCAACAAACCGTAATTCGCGTACTCCGTGGCCAGGATCTGAAGGCCGGATTCGATGCCGGCGACGGCGAAGACCCAGCCGATGCGGTTGCCCGGTTGCCGGGCCAGGATGATCGCGCCGAGGGTCGCGAAGGTCAGCGCGAAGAGGGCCGTGAAGCCACGAAAGCCGTAGCTGTCCGGGATGGACGCGTTCCAGGTCACCGCGAGAAGGACGAGGCCACCCGCGGTCGGCACCATCGCGGCGAGCCAGGCGACCCAGGCGATCGAGGGCGCCCACCGCCCACGGCCCACGGCCGTGATCGGCTCATCCACGTCCAGCATCTCCGAGGTCACCCGGGCAGGATGCGCGAGCGCCTCCCTCGGCGTCAATGCAAGTCGCCTAGCGGATCCCCGTGTCGTACGCGACCTCGACGTCGGTGAAGGCGCCGGCGTCCACGTGGACGGCGACCGGCTGGCCGACCGGGAAGGGGTCGCCGCCGGGCTCGGGGGCGATGACGTAGTCGCCGGGCGGGACCAGCACCTCGAACGTGCCGTCGTCGCCGGAGGTCACCCGGGCGACGACCGACCCGTCCTCAACGGCGGTCACGACGAGCGTGGCCGCATAGGGCGTGACGCAGGGCGCCTGGCCGGGCTGCTCCACCGGGCACGTCGGCCCCAGCGTGACGACGCCCCGGATGCCCGTGCCTGCATCGGCCGTCGGCGTCGGCTCGCCGCAGGCGGCCAGCAGCAACGAGGCGATGGCGATAGCGGCCGCCAGGCGCCTCACAGCCCCGACCACTCCCGGATGGCCCGCGCCAGCGCCGAGACGTCATCGTCGCCGTGGCCCTTCGCGACCAGGCCGTTCTCGATCTCGGCCGCCAGGGCCGTCACCGGCAGCGAGGCGCCGACCCGTCGCGCCAGCTCGAGCGCGATGGCGAGGTCCTTGCGGTGGAGCGAGATCTTGAAGCCGAGCGGGTAGTCGTCGGCGATCATGCGGCCGCCGCGGTTGGCCAGCACCCACGACTGGGCGGCTCCGCCGGAGAGCGCGGCCACGACCTTCTCGACGTCGAGGCCGGCCTTCATGGCCAGCACGATCCCCTCCGCCACGCCGAGATAGGCGCCGCACAGGATGACCTGGTTGACCGCCTTGGTGGCCTGCCCGGCGCCGACCGGCCCCATGTGCGTGATCGTCCGGCCCATCGCCGCGAGGATCGGTCGGGCGCGCTCGACGTCCGCCTCGGCCCCGCCGACCATGATCGTCAGCGTGCCCTGCACCGCACCCTCCGAGCCGCCGGACACGGGGGCATCGACGAAACCCACGCCCTGCGCGGCGAGCCGGGCGGCGAAGCCCTCGCTGGCGCCGGGGCTGATGGTCGAGCAGTCGACGATGAGGCTGCTCGCACGGACGCCCTCGGCCAGACCCCCGGGCCCGAAGAGCACGGCTTCGACATCGGGGGTGTCGGACAGGCAGACGACCACGACATCCACGGCCGCGGCCAGCGCCGCGAGGGTGGCCGCCTCGATCGCGCCCAGCTCCAGGACAGCCGCGGCCCGGCCCGGCGTGCGGTTCCACACCGTCAGCGGAAAGCCGGCCCGCGCCAGGTTGGCGGCCATGGCCGTGCCCATCGTGCCCATGCCCGCGAAGCCGACCCGCTCCATGCGCTCCTCCTGTCCGTCGCCCTGCCCTCGGCCATGGTACGTCGAGAGCCCCGCCGTCCGGCGGGGCTCTCGGGGCGCGCGATGGGAGGAAAGACCTAGCGGCGGCTGAAGAGCCGCAGCATCATCAGGAAGAGGTTGATGAAGTCGAGGTAGAGCGCTAGCGCGCCGACCACGGACGCAGCGTCGCGATCCTTGATGCCGCGCAGGCTGCCGTTCTGCATGCGCTGGACGTCGAAGGCGGTGAGGCCGGTGAAGAGGACGACGCCCACGATGCCGATGGCGAAGTCGATCGTCGAGCTGGCCAGGAACATGTTGACGAGCATCACGACCAGCAGGCCGATGATGCCCATGAACATGATGCCGCCGAGCTTCGTGAGGTCGCGCTTCGTGACCACCCCGTAGAGGGCCGCCGAGCCGAAGATCGCGGCCGAGCCGAGGAAGGCGGAGGTGACGCCGGCCCAGCCCTGGTTGGCGGTGTAGTAGGCGACGATGACCCCGAGGGTCAGGCCGTTGAGGACGGCGTAGCCGAAGAAGAGCCCGAGGGCCGGCACCGCGCCCAGCCGGTTGATCGCGCCGCTCACGACGACCACGAAGCCGAGCTCCGCGATGAGCAGGAGGAACATGTTGCCCGCGGCGAACGTGAACAGCGCCTCGTTCGTCATGGTGAAGTACGTCGTGGCGGCGCTGAGCAGCAGCCCCACGAACATCCAGACGAAGGCCATGGTCAGGAAGCCTTCGCGGACGACGGCGACTGCGCCGTTGATACGGACGCCGGCCATGGCCTGGTTCGGCACCGGCGGCGCCCCGTAGCGGTTGATCGGGTCTTGTTCGTTCATTTCGTTCGAGGACTCCCTTGCGACCGGCCCGCGCCGGTCGGAACTGCGGGGCGGGACGCCCCGCGAGGACAGTCTAACGACTACCCGTCAAGACGCCGATGACGGCGATCGGTGACGGCCTCAGGTGCGCGGGGGCCTTCGGCCTCGGCGACCGGTCGTGCGCGCCGGCGTGGCGGGGCGGGCCTCGGCCTGCTCCGCGGCGCGGGCGAGCACCCAGACGAGGTCGGCCAGGCGGTTCAGATAGGGAACGAGCCACTCCCCGGGGAGGAGCCCCTCGCGCCTGAGCGTTACCGCCCGACGCTCGGCGCGGCGCAGGATCGTGCGCGCCAGCTCGAGAGCGGCGGAGACGCGCGTCTCGCCGGGCACGACGAACTCGGCGGGCATCTCGACGTGCGCCTCGAACTCGTGGAGCGTCTTCTCGACGGCGGCCAGCATCGCCTCATCGACCCGGGTCCGGCCGTCCTCCAGGCGATCCCACGCCGCGGGGTTGGCGGCCAGCTCGGCACCCACGACGAACAGCTCGCGCTGGAAGCGGAGGATGAGGTCAGGCAGGCCGGCCAGCCCCGGTGGCAGGGCCCCGAACTGCGCGCGCACGCCGAGGTCGGCGCGGGCCAGGCCCAGCGCGGCGACGGCCTCGTCGATCGTCCCGTAGGCCTCCGTGCGCGGGTCGTCCTTGGCGATCCGCTCGCCGCCGAAGAGGAGGCCGGTGGTGCCGTCGTCGCCCTTGCCCGTGGCCACGGCGCTGTCGGCGATGGCCGGTCGACGGCCGGCGCTCACATCAGGCCCCGACTACCACATCAGGCCCGCGTCGCGCGGGTCCCAGCGCTCGGCCAGGAGCGTGACCTTCACGTCGTGCCCGACGACCTCCTCGGTCGCCTCCTTGATCTGCTGGATCATCGATCCGGCGTAGGGACAGAAGGGGGTGGTGAGGATCATCTTCACCTCGGTCTGGTCGGGGCCGAGGATGATCTGCTTGATGAGGGCCAGCTCCACGACGTTCATGCCGATCTCGGGGTCGACGACCGTGCGCAGCGCGTCGAGGATGGCCAGCTCCTTGGCTCGCGCCTGCGGGTCGAAGGAGGGCGCCTCGGGCGCGGCGGGGGGCGGTGCGGCCTGGGCGCCGGGGTCGGTGCTGGTCGTGGTCTGATCGGTCATCTGGTCCTCGCGTCGGTGCTTGCGGGTAATCCTAGCACCAAGGTCGGGATTGACCCGACGGAGGCCGGCTGGTCAGCGCGCAGCAGACTCGGCGACCGGCGCGACGACGACGCCCACGAGCTCGCGCAGATGCTCGGGCAGGTCGGCGGCATCCTCGGGCGTGAAGCCGGGGCCGTCGAGCGTGCCGTCGGGGGCGAAGAAGTCGGCGTAGCGGGCGCGGTCGCCGGCGGCGTAGCGGAAGGCCTCCGCGATGCCGACCTTCTTCAGCTCCGGGTTCTCCACCTGGATCTGGCGCCAATCGAGGCCGTGGGCGCGCATCTCGAGCAGGTTGCGCACGGTCAGCCGGCTGCCGTAGCAGAAGGGCTCGCCGTTCATGACCAGCGGGTCCGACTTGACCCACTTGATGGTCATGCTCAGACCACCGTCTCGTCGAGGATTCCCGCGCCCTTCCAGATGAAGCGGGCGACCTTGTTCCCCTTGTGGTCGCCGGGGATGGCGCGGTGGAGCCGGAGCCGCTTGAGCCAGGCTTCGACGAGTAGGCCGAGGGCCTGGCCGTCCTCCGGCGTGAGCACGGCGACGGCGGCCTGGCGCAGGCCGATCAGCAGCGTCGCCGAGTCCTTGACCGGGAGGTGCCGCCGGCGGTAGATGGGCACGAGCCACTCGGCGTACTCGGTGACGAAGCGCGCCTCGCCCGTTTCCAGCGCACGGGCGAGCTGCTCGATGTGCTGCTCATGGTCGCGCAGAAAGCGGCGCAGCATCGTCTCGTCGTAGCGAGCGCTGAGGCTGGGATCCGCGCTGAGCGCGGCCTTCAGGGCGAGTGGGGCGATCCGGGCGCGCTCGCGGCGCAGTCGCGCGGAGGCGTCGGTGCGGCCGACGCTGGGGTCGGCGGGCGGCAGGCCCAGGGCGGGGTGGCTCATCTCGGCGGCAAGTGTACCGGCTCGTCGTCGGCGAGTGGCGCTATCCTCAGCCTTCAGACCGGCGCGGTCCCTGTATCGGCGCCGAGACACTGGGGTGCAGCACCGTGGGTGACGAGACGCTCGACGGGGACCTGTACGACGCGATCCCGAAGGTCGAGCTGCACTGTCACGTCGAGGGCTGCGTGCGCCCGCAGACGGTGCTGGAGCTGGCGCGGAAGGCCGGCCGGATCCTCGCCGTCGAGGATCCGACGGAGCTCTACCGCTACACCTCGCTCGATTCGTTCCTCGCGATCTTCTGGCTGGTTCAGGGAACCCTCGTCGAGCCCGCGGACTGGGAGCGCATCGCGTACGAGTCGCTCGTCGACGCGGCGG
>JBGPMJ010000098.1:0-8356 GCA_041486935.1 Candidatus Limnocylindria bacterium
CACGAAGGGCCAGAAGGCCCGCGCCGGCGGCAGCATCCCGGCCGGCTTCGAGGGCGGCCAGACGCCGATCCATCGCCGGGTGCCGAAGCTGCGCGGCTTCAAGAACCGCTTCAAGATCGCCTATGAGGTCGTGAACGTCGGCCGCATCTCCGATTACGTCGACCAGGGCCGCTTCGCGGAAGCCGAGGAGGCCATGCTGGCCGTCGGGCTCAGCGTGGTCGGGCCCAAGGGCGCGCCGCTGACGGTCAACGCCGAGCTGCTGCGCGCCGTCGGCCTCATCGGCACCCTGCGCCGGCCGGTCAAGGTGCTGGGTGGTGGTGAGGTGAGCCGCCGGCTGTTCATCGTCGCCGACGCCTTCACGAAGAGCGCCCGGGAGAAGATCGAGGCAGCCGGCGGCACCGCCCAGGTCATCGAGTTCCCGAGCGAGCCGCTGGCAGCGCTGACCCTGGAGGCTGCCGAGGCCGCCGCGCAGGCCGAGACGGCCGCCCTGGCGGACGCCGCCCCCTCATCCGAGGAGGCCCCCGGCAGCGCGCCGGCCGAGACGCCTGCCAGGCGCAGCCGCAGGCGCGCCGCGCCCGGGATGGCGGAGTAACCCGCGATGTTCGAGGCCCTCATCAACGCCCTGCGCGCGCCGGACATCCGGCGGCGCATCCTGTTCGTCCTGGGCATCCTCGTCCTGTTCCGCTTCCTCGCTCACGTGCCGGTGCCGGGCGTCGACCAGAAGGCACTCACGGACCTGTTCGCCACGAACGACTTCCTGCAGCTGCTGAACATCTTCTCGGGCGGTGGCCTGTCGAGCTTCTCGGTCGTCGCGTTGGGCGTGAACCCGTACATCAATGCCTCGATCATCATGCAGCTGATGACGGGCGTGGTGCCTCGCCTTCAGCAGCTCTCGCGCGAAGGCGAGTACGGCCGCAACCAGATCAACAAGTACACGCGATGGCTGGCCGTGCCGATGGGCATCATCCAGGCCTACGGCTACCTGGCGCTCCTCTCGTCGCGCCAGATCACCGGCGGCAACCCCGTCATCAGCAACTTCGACTTCGCCAGCCTGGAGACGTGGACCCAGATCGTCACGCTCACCGCAGGCACGATCCTGGCCATGTGGCTGGGTGAGCTGATCACCGAGCGCGGTATCGGCAACGGCGTCAGCTTCATCATCTTCGCCGGCATCGTCAGCCGCGTTCCCTCGGCCATCGGCGCCTTCGTCGAGAACCCGGACATCACGGCCGGCCTTGCCTTCGGCCTGGTCGCCATCTTCGCCGTCGGCGTCATCGTGTACATCCAAGAGGGACAGCGCCGCATCCCCATCCAGTACGCCAGCCGCGTGCGCGGGCGGCGCATGTACCAGGGCGGCTCGACCTTCCTGCCCCTGCGTGTCAACCAGGCCGGCGTGATCCCCATCATCTTCGCCGTCAGCATCATCCTGCTGCCCAGCCAGCTGGCGACCTACTTCGCGCAATCGGACGTCACGATCATCCGCGACATCGCCAACGGCATCGTCGGCTTCCTGAGCCCCAAGGGCGCGCCGTACATCGTGCTGTACTTCCTGCTCACGGTCGGTTTCACCTACTTCTACACCGCCTTCACCTTCAAACCCGACGAGACGGCCGACCAGCTGCGCAAGAACGGCGGATTCATCCCCGGTATCCGACCGGGCAGCCCGACGCGGGACTACCTGGCGAAGGTCGTCACCCGTATCAGCCTCGCCGGCGCCCTCTTCCTGGGCATCGTCGCCGTCTCGCCGACCATCGTTGGCTTCCTCTTCCAGGGATCGGTGCTGGGCAGTCTGACCATCGGCGGCACGGCGTTGCTGATCGTCGTCTCGGTGGTCGTGGAGACGATGAAGCAGCTCGAGGCTCAGCTGATGATGCGCAACTACGAGGGCTTCATCAGGTGATCCGCTGATGCGGCTGTTCGTCATGGTCGGCGCCCCGGGCGCCGGCAAGGGCACCCAGGCCGCGATCTTGGCGCGTGCCCTGGGCCTGCCGCACGTCGCGTCCGGCGAGCTGTTCCGGGCGGCCATCCGTGGCGAGACGGCGCTGGGCCGCAAGGTGCAGGAGTTCATGGGCCGCGGTGCGCTCGTCCCCGACGAGCTGGCCATCCGTCTCATCCTGCAGCGCCTTGCCGAGCCCGATGCCGCGGACGGTGCGATCCTCGACGGCTTCCCGCGCACGAGGCCGCAGGCCGCTGCGCTCGACGCTGCGCTCGCTCGTCGCGGTGCCAAGGTGACGGGCGCGCTCTACGTGGGCGTGCGCGAGCAGGAGCTGTTGCGTCGTCTCTCGGGTCGCTGGCTCTGCCGCGCCGAGGGGCACAGCTACCATGCGGTGGATCATCCATCGCTTCGTCCGGGCGTCTGCGACATCGACGGCTCCGAGCTCTACCAGCGCGACGACGACCGCCCGGCCACGGTGCGGGCCCGACTGGAGCGGCAGCTGCCGCCCATGTACGAGGTCGTCGACCACTACACCGAGAGGGGCGTCCTGACCGCCGTGGACGGCGAGCAGTCGATCGAGCAGGTGACCGAAGTGCTCCTGCGCGCCATGACCCAGCCGACCCGCTGACCGCCCTCGTGAAGGTGGCGGAGCGCCGCGTCACGCTCAAGAGCCGTGCGCAGATCGAGCGCATGGCCGTCGCCGGCCGCCTCGTGGCCGACGTGCTCGACCGGCTCGCGGAGGAGCTGCGGCCGGGGCTGACCACTCTCGAGCTCGACCGCATCGCGCTGGAGATGATCCGCGCCGCGGGAGCCACGCCCTCCTTCGTGGGCGTGCCGGGACCGAAGGGAGCCTTCCGGCACGCCATCTGCGTCTCCATCGACGACGAGGTCGTGCACGGCGTGCCCAGCGCGCGCCGGGTCGTTCGCGAGGGTTCGCTCGTCTCGGTGGACGCCGGCGCCATCATCGAGGGCTGGCACGGCGACGCCGCCCGGACGTACATCGTGGGCGAGGTCCCGGAGGCCGCGCGCCGCCTCGTCGATGCCACCCGGGAGGCGATGTACGCGGGCATCGCCGCGGCCACGCTGGGCCATCACATCGGCGACATCTCCGCCGCCGTCGAGGACGTGGCCATCGCCCACGGCCTGGGCGTCGTGCGGCCCTTCGTGGGACACGGCATCGGCACCGAGATGCACGAGGATCCCCAGGTCCCGAACTACCGTCTCGCCTCCCGCGGGAGGAAGCTCGAGGCGGGCCTCTGCCTGGCCATCGAGCCGATGTTCATGCTCGGCCGCCAGGAAGTGCGCGTGGACGACGACGGCTGGACCGTGCGCACCGCGGACGGCAGCCTCGCCGCCCACTTCGAGCACTCCATCGCCATCACCGCCGAAGGGCCACGGATCCTCACCGTCAACGACGCCGTGAGCGGACGCTTGCCCGTCATGGTCGCCACCTGATACACTACCCCTTCGTGCGCCTGCCCAGCGCGGCGCATGCATCTCCGTGCCTCGCCGGGCGGGCCGCGGCCCACCGTGCCGGGGCGGACCCAGCAGGGACAAGACAAGGAGCCTGTCGCCGCCTGTGGCCAAGAAGGACGCGATCGAGGTCGAGGGTACGGTCATCGAGCCGTTGCCCAACGCGATGTTCGCCATCGAGCTCGAGAACGGTCATCGCGTACTCGCTCACATCAGCGGCAAGCTCCGAATGAACTTCATCCGGATCCTTCCGGGCGACCGGGTCCGCGTCGAGCTGTCGCCGTACGACCTGTCGCGTGGCCGGATCACGTATCGACTCAAGTAGGGCAGAGGCAATCGTGAAGGTCAGAGCGTCGGTCAAGGCGCGCTGCGAACGCTGCAAGGTCATCCGCCGGCACGGCACGGTGATCGTCATCTGCGGCAATCCCAAGCACAAGCAGCGCCAGGGCTAGGAGGGCGGAGTGGCACGCATCGCCGGTGTCGACATCCCGCGCGAGAAGCGCGTGGAGGTCGCCCTCACCTACGTCTTCGGGATCGGGCTGCCCACCAGCCAGAAGATCCTGGCGCAGGCCAACGTGAACCCGGACACACGCGTCCGTGACCTGACCGACGAACAGGTGGGCCGGCTGCGCGAGATCATCGACCGCCGCTACAAGGTCGAGGGCGATCTGCGGCGCGAGGTCGCGCTGAACATCAAGCGTCTCCAGGAGATCGGCTCGTATCGCGGTCTCCGCCATCGGCGCAACCTGCCCGTCCGAGGGCAGCGCACCAAGACCAATGCCCGGCAGCGTCGCGGTCCCAAGAAGACCGTCGGCGTCCGGCGCAAGAAGTAGACCAGGAGCGTCGGACCGAGCATGGCCGAACGTAAGCGCGTCGCGAAGACGCGGCGTCGCGAGAAGAAGAACGTGCCTACGGGGCACGTCCACGTCCAGGCGACCTTCAACAACACCATCATCACCATCACCGATCCGAGCGGGGCGACCATCGCCTGGGGGAGCGCCGGCGTGGCCGGCTTCAAGGGCTCGCGGAAGAGCACGCCGTACGCTGCCGCCATGAGCGCGGAAGGCGCCGCGCGGCGGGCCATGGAGCACGGCATGCGCCAGGTCGAGGTCTTCGTCAAGGGCCCCGGCGCTGGCCGTGAGCAGGCCATCCGCTCGCTCCAGGCGGCCGGGCTCGAGGTGTCCGCCATCACGGACGTCACGCCCATCCCGCACAACGGCTGCCGACCGCCCAAGCGGCGCCGGGTCTGAGATCGACATGGCTCGCTACACCGAATCCGTCTGCCGCCTCTGCCGCCGGGAAGGCACCAAGCTCTTCCTCAAGGGCGCCCGTTGCTACACCAAGAAGTGCGCCGTCGAGCGCCGCGCCACGCCCCCCGGCCAGCACGGCGTGCGACGCCGCAAGCCGTCCGAATTCGGCATCCAGCTGCGCGAGAAGCAGAAGGTGCGCCGTGTCTACAGCGTGTTGGAGCGCCAGTTCCGGGGCTACTTCGATCAGGCCGAGTCGCGCCCCGGCGTGACCGGCGAGAACCTCCTGCGCCTGCTCGAGACGCGTCTCGACAACGTCGCCTTCCGGATGGGCTTCGCGTCCAGCCGGGCCCAGGCGCGGCAGCTCGTGAACCACGGCCACTTCCTCGTGAACGGCCGCGCGGCTGACGTCGCCAGCTATCAGCTCCGCCCCGGCGACCGCATCACGGTACGCGAGCGGAGCCGTTCCACCGCCCCCTTCAAGACCGCGAGCGAAACGCTCCGCACCGCCCAGGTGCCGGAGTGGTTGAGCGTCGACCCGGAGAAGCTGGCAGGCAGCGTCGTCGCGCTGCCCCGCCGCGAGCAGATGCCGGCCGACCTCAACGAGCAGCTCGTGGTCGAGTACTACTCGAGGTAGGTCGCCGCCGATGATCGAACTGGAGAACGCACAGATCGAGTCGGTCGAGGAGCTTGGAGCCTCGTACGCCAAGTACGAGGCCAGTCCGCTCCCCGCCGGCTACGGCGTGACGCTGGGCAACGCGCTCCGGCGTGTCATGCTGTCGTCGCTCGAAGGCGCCGCCGTCACCTCCATCCAGGTGCGCGACGTCTATCACGAGTTCAGCAGCATCCCCGGCGTCAAGGAGGATCTGACGCAGATCGTCCTCAACGTCAAGAGGCTGCGCCTCAAGAGTTACGCCCCTCACCCGGTCCAGCTGAAGCTCGTCAAGTCCGGTGCCGGCGTCGTGACCGCCGCCGACATCACGGAGAACCCGGACGTCGAGATCGTCAACCCCGAGCAGCACCTGATGGTCCTTGACTCGGGCGACGTGACGATCGAGATGGACCTCACGGTGGAGCGTGGCGTCGGCTACCTGGCCGCCGAGCGTGCCGAGCCCCTGCCCATCGGCGTCATCCCCATCGACGCCATCTTCACCCCCGTGCGCAAGGTCAACTACACGGTGGAGAACACGCGCGTCGGGCAGATGACGAACTACGACAAGCTGACCATCGAGATCGAGACCGACGGCACGATCACGCCGGAAGAGGCGCTCTCGCGCGCCGCCGAGATCCTCGTCGCTCAGTTCAGCCTCTTCACCCGCGCGGGCAAGCCGCTCCCCGTGGAGCGGGCCAGCGCCGGCGGGCCGTCGATCCCGGCCAACATGCTCGACATGCCCATCGAGGACCTCGACCTCCCGATGCGGGCCTACAACTCGTTGAAGCGCAACAACATCGTCAAGGTCGGCCAGCTCCTGCAGCTCACCGACGACGACCTGCTGCGCATGCGCAACTTCGGCAAGAAGTCGCTCGACGAGATGAAGGAGCGGCTGCGCATGCGCGGTTTCCTGCCGCCCGATGAGCCGGGCGACCTGGTGGGCCTCGAGGACCTCGACGCCGAGGGCGACGAGCCGTTCGACGAGGCGGAGGCCTGAGAAGTGGCCCACAAGATCGACGGCCGGAAACTCGGTCGCAAGACCGGGCCGCGCATGGCCCTCTTCAAGAGCCTCACCGTGGCTGTGCTGCGCTACGAGCAGGTCAAGACGACCGAGGCGCGCGCCAAGGAGATCCGCGGCCGCGTGGAGCGCATGATCACGCTCGCCAAGGAGGGCTCGCTCAGCGCTCGCCGACGCGTCGTCGCCGAGATGCCGGACGAGCCGCTCGTGATCGACAAGCTCTTCAAGGAGATCGCGCCGAAGTATGCCGATCGAACATCCGGCTACACCCGGATCGTGCGCATCGGACAGCGGAACGGCGACGCAGCCCCGATCGTCCAGATCGAGCTCGTCTAGCTCCGCGGTGCGATCGTCCGCCCGAGAGGGCGGCCCCGCGCGGTTCGCCGCCCGGGTCGAATACGACGGCACGGACTTCGCCGGCTACCAGGTGCAACCCGGTCGCCGGACGGTCCAGGGAGAGCTCGAGGCGGCGCTGACGCGTATCTCCGGCGGGAGCCGGCTGCGGGTCGATGCCGCTGGACGGACCGACGCCGGGGTCCATGCGACGGGGCAGGTGATCGCCTTCACCCTGGCGCGGCGGATACCGGTGCGGAAGCTGGCACGGGCGCTGGATGCGCTCCTGCCGGGAGACGTCGCGATCCATGCGCTGCGGCGCGTGGACGCCGAATTCAACCCGCGCTATGCGGCGCGGTACCGGGAGTACCGCTACACCGTCTGGAACGGGCCGCGCAGCCCGCTCCGCGAGCGCACGGCGCTCGGGGTGCGGACCCCGCTCGACGTCGCTGCCATGGCAGAGGCGGCGCAGGTCCTCGTCGGCCGGCACGACTTCCGTGCCTTCGGCGGGGCGGATCGACAACCGATCCGGACCCTCCACGGGGTCCGGGTCCGCAGACGAGGCCGGACGATCACGATCGACGTGGTCGGCGACGCCTTCCTGCGCCAGATGGTCAGGAGCATCGTGGCCGCCCTCCTTCGCGTCGGACGCGGGGAGGCGACCGCGGACGAGATCGCGGCGGCCCTCGGGTCGCCCCAACGGGCGTTCGCAGGCGCCATCGCCCCCTCCCAGGGGCTATGCCTGCGGCGAGTCGTCCTCGGACGGCCCGTCAGATCGGGGAACGGAGATGATGACGACGAAGACCTATACGCCTCGTGAGAGCGAGATCGAGCGACGCTGGTACGTCGTGGATGCGACGGACGAGACGCTCGGCCGCCTCGCGTCGCGCATCGCCCGTGTCCTCGAGGGCAAGCACAAGCCCACCTTCGCCACCCATATCGACTCCGGCGATCACGTGATCGTGGTCAACGCGGCCCGCATCGCGGTGTCGCGCAACAAGCTGGAATCGAAGCTCTACATACGCCACAGCGGATACCCTCACGGCCTCAAGCAGGAGACGCTCGGTGAGCTGCTCGCCCGAAGGCCCGAAGAAGCGATCCGCCGTGCTGTCAAGGGGATGCTGCCGCGCAACCGTCTCGGCGCCCAGCAGCTTCGCAAGTTGAAGGTCTACGCTGGCGCCGAGCATCCGCACCAGGCCCAGCGGCCCGAGCCGCTCGCCTGACGAGGAGCCACCCGACGATGATCAGCGCCAACTTCTACTACGGCACCGGCCGTCGCAAGACGAGCGTCGCCCGCGTCCGGCTGCTCGCCGGCGAAGGGGAGGTCGTGGTCAACGGCCGCTCCCTCGACGAGCACTTCGGCAATGCGGTCGACCAGGCCGCGATCCTGATGCCCTTCCGCGTGACCGGCACCGAGGGCCGCTTCAACGTCATGGTCAAGGTCGAGGGCGGAGGCTACCAGGGTCAGGCCGGGGCGATCCGCCACGGCATCGCCCGAGCCCTCCTGCAGTCCGACCCAGAGGCGCGTCTGTCGCTCCGTCAGGCCGGCTTCCTCTCCCGCGATCCGCGGATGAAGGAGCGCAAGAAGTACGGCCTGAAGCGAGCCCGCAAGGCGCCGCAGTACACGAAGCGCTAGGCGCTTCCGCGCCGGGGGGCCGGTCCATGTCCACGACAGGCCCGCAACTGCCCGGTACCGG
>JBGPMJ010000099.1:0-8338 GCA_041486935.1 Candidatus Limnocylindria bacterium
GTCCGTCCGGCTGCGCCAGGAGCGCGGCGCCCTCGCGCCCGATGCGCCCATGGCCGAGCGTCGCCTCCATGGCGATGGCGTCCGCCTCAGCGCGGATGGCGGTCGCGATCGCCCCGCCCTCGGCCAGCTCACCGACTGCGTGCCAGGCTTCGACGCACCGATCCACCGCCCGTCCGATGGCCGCCACGTCCGGTCGCCCGTTGCGCAGCGCGTTCGCGGTGCCGCGCAGTGTGGCGTTGCGCACGAACGGCTTGGAGGCCACGTTCCGCTCCGCCGTGAGCGCCAGGGCGTAGGCGGCGAGCTGTCCCAGCAGGGGGCCGCCGCGGGCGGCGAGGTCGCGCATCGCCGCGGCGACCTCGGCGCCGGTGCGGCAGTCGATCGTGATGGCCTGGGCCGGCAGGCGGCGCTGGTCGAGGACGTAGATGACGCCGTCGCCCAACCGGTACGGGCTGCGGAAGCCGACACCCGCAGTGCCCAGGGCGCCGGCCAGGCGATCGGCGGCGCCGGACGGGTCCAGCCCCAGGCCGAGCAGCTCGCCAGCGGCGGCGGTCGTGCCGCGACGCACCGCGGAGGCGGCGCCGACGACCGTGGCGGCCGTCTGGATGGCCTCACGCGAGAAGGCGCGGAAGAAGCCGCGCCGTCCGAGATCCGCCCCCTCGGTCGACGGCGAGGACGCCTCGGGGCGCTCGCTCGGTCGGTCCGTCCCGCCCGTCACGCGATGACCGTCCCTCGTCGTCAGTACTGGATGACGCTGTGGATGTCGTGCCCGCGCAGCTTGTCGCGGCCCTTGAGGAAGAGTAGCTCGACGAGGAAGGCCAGCCCGACCACGTCGCCCCCCAGGCGGCGCACCAGGTCGATCGTGCCGTTGACCGTGCCGCCGGTGGCCAGCAGGTCGTCCACGATGAGCACCTTCTGCCCGGGCACGATGGCGTCCTTGTGCACTTCGAGTGTGTTCGTGCCGTACTCCAGGGCGTACTCCACGCTGACCGTCTCGGCGGGCAGCTTGCCCAGTTTGCGCACGGGGACGAAGCCGGCCCTGAGCTGGTAGGCCATCGGCGCGCTGAAGATGAAGCCGCGCGACTCCATGCCCACCACGATGTCCACCTTGCGCTCCCGGTACGGCGCCGTCAGCAGGTCGATCGACTCGCGGTACGCCGCCGGATCCTTGAGCAGCGTCGTGATGTCGTAGAACAGGATGCCCGGCTTGGGGAAGTCGGGGACCTCGCGGATCCGGGCGCGGAGGTCGTCGGCGGACACGGGGATGGTGGCTCCTCGGGTTGCTGGGTGCGGGCGCCAGCAGTCTACCGCAGCCGCACGCACGGTCATCGCGCGACTCAGCCCTCCCCCGTCAACGCCCAGGCTTCGACGGGTTCGTCAAAACCTTTGAGGTCCAGATCGCGTCGCTCGGCGATCGTGCCGCGGGCGGCGAGCCACTCGCGGACGCGCCGGTGGGCTTCAGCGCTGAGGAGGATCTCGCCCGCGGCCGCCTGCGCCTGGAGCCGCGCCGCGAGGTTCGTGACCGCGCCAACGGCACTGACGTTGGCGCCCGTGCTGAGCGACCCGACGACCGCCGGACCCACGGCGATGCCGGCACCGACGCTGAACCGGCCGCCCGCCGCACGATCGATGACCGCCATCGCCGCCCGCAGCGTCGCCTCGGCGTGGTCCAGCCGCGGCCGGATGACGTTGAACGTGGCCATGACCGCGTCGCCGGCGAACTTGTCGACCAGGCCGCCCTCCCGCTCGATGGCCGCGCGGGCCAGACGATGGAAGGTCGCCACGCGGTCGGCGAGCGACGCTGGCGCCGCCTCCGCCGCGATGGCCGTGTAGCCGCGCACGTCCACGAACAGGACGGTGACCAGGCGCTCCTCGGCCACGAGCGTCACGGGCTCCGGCTCGGACACGGCCGGCGATCCCGTCGTGGCTGGCGCCACGTCGAAGCCCAGGCCGGCCAGGCGGGCACGGGCCGCCAGGGCGATGACGGCCGCGCCACGCGGTCCGGCGTCGTCGAGGACTCGTCGCGCCTCTCGGACGGCGCTGTCGCGCTCGCCGCTCGCCTCCAGCGCCTCGGCGAGGAGCAGGCGCGCCCGGTCTTCGAGGAGCGCGTACCCGACCGCGTGGAGGAACTCGCATCCCCTGACCAGCTCGCCGACGGCCTCAGCGTACCGCTCCTCGGCGACCGCCATCCGGCTGCGAGCGACGAGCGTGTGGACCCCGCCGTCCTCGAGCGGCAGCATGTCCATGCTCGAGGCGATCCGGCGGGCCTCGTCGATGCGCCCAGCCGCGACGAGCGCCTCGGTCGCGAGGCCGAGCCAGTCCAGCACGGCAGCGCTCAGCGGTCGCGGCCAATCCAGCGCCACAGCCGCGTCCGCAGCGACCGCGGCCGCCTCCGCCATCTGCCCGGCGTCCAGGCGGATGCGCAGCGAGGCGATCCCGATCCCGACGATATCCTGGCGTTCGATGGGCACCGGCAGGCCTCGCAGCAGGTCCGTGGCCCGCCCGATCTCGCCGAGCGTGGCCAGGGTGATGGCAAGCTCGCGTTCGGCCCAGGCGCCGTAGGTCGTCGTGCCCGACTCGGTGGTGATCGCACACGCCGCCTCGCCCGCGGCACGCGCCTGACGAAGGTCGCCCAGCAGGTTGTGAACGTATGCCCTCGTCATCGTCGACTGGAACCTCGGCGGTATCTGAAGCGGCTGGCGATCCATCGCCTCGATCAGTGACAGTGCCTCTCGAGCTGAGAAGTAGTCGGCGCGGGTCTCGATCTCGTTGTAGAGGGCGTTCGTGGCGAAGTGTGCGAGACCGGCGCTGTCGGCCTCCTCGAAGCTCCGGTGCATCGCGGCCAAGCCCTCGGTGCGGCGTCCCACCTGGACCATCGCAAGCCCCAGGAAGCCGAGCGCCCAGATCCTCGTGTCGTCCGCGCCGCAGGCTCGAGCGATCTCGATGGCCCGCTCGGCGAGCTCGATGGCGGGTTCGTTCTCGTACTCGAAGGTGCATAGGCCGGCCATCCGCACGTACGCATTCGCCAGATCGCGGCTCGGGCCGAGCGGCTCCAGCAGCACCCGCGCGGCTTCGTACTCGTCGCGCGACCGGTCCTGGCGCGAAAGCTCCCAGAGCACGCGCCCCAGGAGCAGATGGCCATGCGCGGCGCCCGGAATGTCGCCTGCTCGCGCCAGGGCCGCGATCCCATCCGCCAGGGACGGCTCGGCCGTCGCTGGATCACCGGCGCGCCAGAGCGAGCGGCCCAGGCGCAGCAGCACCTCGCCCCGCTCTCGCTCGTCGGCGACATGCGGGAGGATCCGCTCATAGAGTTCGGCCGCTTCCCGATCGCCGTAGCGAGACTCTGCCTCCTGCGCTGCGTCCATGGCCACGGGCACCGCCTCCGCGAACCTCCCCGCGGCGAGCAGGTGGAGGGCCCGCTCCACGGCCGGCGTGCCCGGCCGGCCGGCGAGCGCGTCCGCAGCACGGCCGTGCAGGGCCGCACGGCGCGGCACCACGATGTCGTCGTAGACCGCTTCGCGCGTCAACGCATGGCGGAAGCGGTAGCGCCTCGAATCGGGCTCCTCCTCCACGAGCTGCTCGTTGACGAACGCCGCCAGCGACTCGTCGACGGCTTCGGCGGGGCGGTCGGCGACCGGCGCCAACAGGTCGGGCGAGAACGAGGCGCCCAGCACCGCCGCTGCGCGGAGGATGGCCACCGCGTCGGGCGACAGTCGCTCGACGCGCTGGAGGATCGTCTCCCGCACGGACGTTGGCAGGCGCAGGTCGCCGATGGCGCGGCGCTCCCAGCCGTTCGCGGTGCGATAGACGTCGCCGCGATCCATGGCGTCCTTGAGCAGCTCCTCGAGCACGAACGGGTTGCCCTCGCTGCGCTCGTGCAGGACGTCACGGAACTCGGCGCTGATGCCCTCCGCGGCGAGGATGGCGGCGACCATCGCGGCGACCTCGTCGGGCGCGAACGGCTCCAGCTCCACGATCGTGACGCCGCTCCGACGCCATCCCTGGACGAGCGGCGCCAGCGGGTGCCGTCGGTGCATCTCGTCGCGCCGGTATGTGGCCAGCATCAGGATGCGCGTGCCGCGCAGCCGGCGGGAGAGGTAGTCGAGCAGCTCACGCGTCGAGGCGTCCGCCCAATGGATGTCCTCGACGATCAGGAGCAGCCCGCGCTCGCCGGCCGTCGCCCGGAGGAGCACGAGGATCGCTTCGAAGAGGCGCAGCTTGGACTGCGGCGCGTCGCTTGAGACGCCGATCGGCCCCGGATCGCCGAGTTCGGGCACGAGCACGCCGAGGTCGGCCGCTGCGGAGCCCACCTGCTCGCGCACCTTCGGCGCACCCACAGCGGTAACGTGGTTGCCGAGCGCCTCGATGAAGGGCAGGTACGGGAGGGCCAGCTCCGCCTCCGTGCAACCTCCCTGCAGGACGACCACGCCGAGGCTCTCGGCCCGCTCCACGAGACGGCCGGACAGCCGCGACTTGCCAAGGCCCGCCTCGCCCGCCAGCAACGCCAGGCCGCCGCTGCCGCGGCGAGCCTCCAGGAGCGCCGCCTCCAGCGCGGCCAGCTCCGCCTCGCGCCCGATCAGGACCGGACATAGTGCCTGCTCGATCATCGCCCTAGCGTACCGCCGGGTTGAAGTCCGTCAGGCCTCGAGCTTCGTCCGGATGCAGGCGAAGGTCTGGCCGATCATCTTCTCGGCGGTGCCCTGGATGAGCCGGGCGCCGACGCTGGCGAGCGTGCCCGAGATGTTCACGTCGGCCGACCAGTCCATGACCGTCGTCCCCGGCGCGTCGCCGTCGCGCAGGTCCATGTGCGAGGTGGCGTCGACGGCGCTGCCCGGCGCCTGGCCGTGGGCCAGGATGGTGGCCCGGTTCGGCACGTCCAGCTCGGCCATCTCCATCTGCATCACGAAGCGGGCGCTGATGAAGCCGATGCCGACCTTGGCCCAGGCGCGGAAGTGGGTGTCGTCGACGACCTCGATCGACTCGACGCCGGGCCCGCACGACCCAACCTGCGCCGGGTCCATGAGGAACGCCCAGGTCTTCTCGCGCGAGGCCGCGATCGCGACCGTGCCCTCGAAATGCATCCTGTCCTCCGCGGTCGCCGCTCAGGCCGGGGTCGGCGCGTAGACGGCGGGATCCTTCACGAACCGAGCCCGACAGCCGACGCTGCAGAAGGCATAGACGACCCCGCCATGCTCGGCGATGTGGCGCGCGTGCTCGCGCTCGACGGTCATGCCGCAGACCGGGTCGAGGAGCACGATCTCGCCGAACGCCTCCTCTGGCCGGGCGGCTGCCGTACCGGCCAGCGTCGCCGGACCCGGCGCGGCCACGAAGGCCGCCCGCCCCCGGCGCACCTGCACCAGCTCGGCGATGATCGAGACGGCGACCTCGGCCGGGGTCACGGCCCCGAGGTCGATGCCCGCTGGAGCGCGCAGGGCGGCGATCCGCTCGGCGGCCACCCCCTCGCCGACGAGGTACTCGCGGATGGCGGCCGCGCGCGTGGGGCTGGCCACGAGACCGACATAGGCGACATCGAGCGCCAGCGCTGCCGCCACCGCCTCCTCGTCCCAGCTGCCCTGGCTGGCGACGACGACGTACGGCGGGGCGGTCGCCTCGAGAGACCGGAAGCTCGTCTCGGCCACGACGCGCTCGGCGGCCGGGAACGCCTCCGGCACGGCCACCGGATCGACGACGCTCACCCGGTAGCCGCTCGCGGCGCCAAGCTCCACGAGCGCGTGGGCGATGGGCGTCGTGCCGGCGATCCAGAGTTGTGCGGCAGGCAGGTGCGGTTCCACGTAGATCTCCAGCGTCCCCCCGGAGTGGCAGGTCATGACGTAGTCGACCACGCCGTCGCCGCGTCGGCTGTCTGACGGCATCTCACGACTGAGCCGGAGGAGGCGCGGCTCGCCGTCGGCGAGGGCGCGCAACGCTTCCTTGACGACGATCGGCTGGGTGCAGCTGCCGCCCACCCAGCCCTCGATCGTGCCGTCGGGCAGGATCAGGCCACGCGCCCCGGGCCGGGCCGAGGTCGGCCGCTGGACCGCGACGACCGTGGCCAGGGCGTACGGGCGGCCGGCACGATCCAGCTCGACCGCCCGTGCGAAGACGCCTGGCCGCAGATCCGTCATCGGGGTCCGTCGCCCAGGCCCGCGACGCGGGCTACAGGGCGACCCCCTTCTCGTTGAGGATCCGCCAGACCTTCTGCGGTGTCATGGGGATGTCGATGTTGCGCACCCCGAGGTGCCAGAGCGCGTCGACGACGGCGTTGGCGATGGCCGGCGGCGCCCCGACCGTGGCCGACTCGCCCACACCCTTGGCTCCGATGGGGTGGTGCGGCGACGGCGTGATCGTCTTGCCCGTCTCCCAGGCCGGCGTCTCGACGGCAGTCGGCAACAGGTAGTCCATGAACGTGCCTGTCAGGTTGTTGCCCAGCTCGTCGTAGGCGATCTCCTCGAGGAGCGCCGGCGCGAAGCCCATCGTCAGCCCGCCGTGGATCTGGCCGTCGACGATCATCGGGTTGATGATGTTGCCGCAGTCGTCCACGGCCACGAAACGGCGCACCTTGACCTGCCCCGTGCCCCGGTCGATGTCGACGACGCAGATGTAGGAGCCGAAGGGGAAGGTCAGGTTGGGCGGGTCGTAGTAGTCGACCGCCTCGAGGCCGGCCTCCATGCCCTGCGGATGGTTCGTGTAGGCGGCGAAGGCGATCTCCTGGATCGTCTTCTTCTTGTCCGGCGAGCCCTTCACGCTGAAGGCGCCGGAGCTCCACTCGAGATCGTCCGGGTTGGCCTCGAGCAGGTGGGCCGCGAGCAGGCGGGCCTTCTCGCGGATCTTGCGGGCGGCGATGGCGGTGGCGGCGCCGGCGACCGGCGTCGAGCGGCTGGCGTACGTGCCCAGGCCGTAGGGCGCCGTGTCCGTGTCGCCGTACTCGATGGCGATGTCGGCGACGGGGAAGCCGAGCTCCTCGGCGATGATCTGGGCGAAGGTCGTCTCGTGCCCCTGGCCCTGGGTCTGGACGCCGATGCGAGCCATGACCTTGCCGGTCGGGTGGACCCGGATCTCGCACGAGTCGAACATCTTGATGCCCAGGATGTCGAAGGTGTGCGAGGGGCCGGCGCCGACGATCTCGGTGAACGAGGAGATGCCGATGCCCATCAGCTCGCCGCGGGCGCGCTTCTCGACCTGTTCCTTGCGCAGGTCCTCGTAGCCGATCATGTCCATGGCCTTGCGCAGCGCGGCCGGGTAGTTGCCCGAGTCGTACTCCCAGCCGGTCGGCGTCTTGTACGGGAACTGCTCGGGCTGGATGAAGTTCTCCATGCGCAGTTGGGCCGGATCCTTGCCGATCTCGTGGGCGAGGATGTCGACCATGCGCTCGATGGCGTGGACCGCCTCGGTGACACGGAACGAGCAGCGGTAGGCGACGCCGCCGGGCGGCTTGTTGGTGTAGACGCCGTCGACCTCGACGAACGCATCGGGGAAGTCATACGAGCCGGTGATGACGTTGAAGAGGCCGGCCGGGAACTTCGAGGGGTCCGCCGCGGCGTCGGTGTAGCCGTGGTCGGCGATGGTCTTGACCTTGAGGGCGGTGATGCGGCCCTCCTTCGTCGCGCCCAGCTCGGCGTGGATGTGGTAGTCGCGGGCGAACGAGTCGGCCTGGAGGTTCTCCGAACGATCCTCGATCCACTTCACGGGCTTGCCCGTGGTCAGGCTGGCCACGACGGCCAGCACGTAGCCCGGATAGACCGGCACCTTGCCGCCGAAGCCGCCGCCGATGTCGTGCGTCTTGACCCGGATCTTGTGCTCCGGCAGGCCCGAGACGAGGGCCAGCACGGTGCGGATGGCGTGCGGCGCCTGGCTGGTCATGTGCAGGGTCAGGTGGCCATTGACGGCGTCCCAGTCGGCGATGCAGCCACATGTCTCGATCGAGGCCACGTGGATGCGGGGGATGTAGATGTCCTCCGCCACGCGCACGTCGGCCTTGGCGAGGGCCGCCTCGGCCGCGGCGCGGTCACCGGATTCCCAGTGCCAGATGTGGTTGTTGGCCTTCTCGGGGCCGCGGTCGGGACGCAGGACCTGCGCATCGGGCTCGAGCGCCTTCATGGGGTCGACGATGACCGGCAGAGGCTCGTAGTCGACGAGCACCGCCGCGACCCCGTCGGCCGCGGTGTAGCGGTCGGTGGCCACGACCGCCGCGACCTCCTGCGCCTGGTACATGACCGTGTGGGTCGGCAGCACCATCTGCTTGTCGCCGGCGAGCGTGGGCATCCAGTGGAGCCCCGCCTTCTCGAGGTCGGCCCCGGTGACCACGGCCAGGACGCCGGGGATCTTCAGCGCCTCCGACGCA
>JBGPMJ010000100.1:0-8319 GCA_041486935.1 Candidatus Limnocylindria bacterium
CTGACCCCCGCCGGCGATCCACCGGCGGTGGGGCCGGAGGCGACCGGGGAGCAGGCCGAGGCGGCCGCGGCAAGCCTCCAGGTGATGGCATGAGCGGCCAGACCTGGCCGGACGGGGCGGCCATCGAGCCGCTCGGCGCGCACGGCGCCGATCAGGGTGACGCCGAGCAGCCCGCCGCGGATGGGGAAATGCTTGACGACGTGCTCCACGCGGACCAGCACCTTGCCGTCCAGGCCGTCCGGGCGGGGCGCGCTCGCATGCGTACCGAGCGGCTCGATGGCCGCCCCGTCCGGCCAGGTCTGGCCGCTCATGCCATCACCTGGAGGCTTGCCGCGGCCGCCTCGGCCTGCTCCCCGGTCGCCTCCGGCCCCACCGCCGGTGGATCGCCGGCGGGGGTCAGCCAGCATCTCGAGACGTGACCGCGGGCGATCTCCTGGAGCGGCGGCGGGGTGTCGCACACGGGCATCGCGTGCGGGCAGCGACGCTTGAAGAGGCAGCCCTTGGGCAGGTTGAGCGGGTTGGGCACGACGCCCTGGATGACCTCCAGGCGCTGGCGCTTCTCCCCCAGGCGCGGGATCGATGCCAGCAGGCCCTTGGTGTAGGGATGGTGGGGCTTCTCGAAGACCGTGTCGGCGTCGGACTGCTCGACCACCTGGCCGGCGTACATGACCACGACGTCGTCGGCCATCTCGGCGATCACCCCGAGATCGTGGGTGATGAGCATGATGGCCATCCGGTTCCGTTCGCGAAGGCTCTTCATCAGCTCGAGGATCTGCGCCTGGATGGTCACGTCGAGCGCCGTGGTCGGCTCGTCCGCGATGAGCAGCTCGGGGTTGGTGCTGAGCGCCATGGCGATCATGACGCGCTGGCGCATGCCGCCCGACAGCTCGTGCGGGTACTGTTTCGCCCGGCGCGCGGGATCGGGGATGCCGACCAGGCGGAGCATGTCGACGGCGCGCTGCCAGGCATCGCGGCGCCCGACCGCTTCGTGCAGGGAGACGGCCTCGGAGATCTGGTCGCCGCACGTGTAGACCGGATTGAGGCTGGTCATCGGCTCCTGGAAGATCATGCTGATGGTGTTGCCGCGGACGTCGCGCATCTCCGCCTCGTCGACCTTCAGCAGGTCCCGGCCGCGCAGGAGGATGGAGCCTTCGACGATACGGCCCGGCTGCTCGATCAAGCGCATCACGGAAAGGGCGGTGATGCTCTTGCCGCAGCCGGACTCGCCGACCACGCCCACCGTCCGACCATCTCCGATCTCGTAGGAGACGCCGTCGACGGCCTTGACGGTGCCGTCCTGGGTGTAGAAGTACGTCCGCAGGTCCTTGATCTGGAGCAGCGGCTGATCGGATCGATTGACCGTCATGCCCCCTAACCCTTCACCCGCTGGCGCGGGTCGAGGGCATCGCGCAGGCCATCGCCGAGGAAGCTCGCCGCCAGGACCACGAGGACCAGGGTGATGCCCGGATACATGATGAGCATCGGATTGCGGTAGAAGAACTCCTGGGCGTTGGTGAGCATGTTGCCCAGGCTCGCCTCGGGCGGCTGGATGCCGAAGCCGAGGAACGAGAGCGTCGCCTCGACGACCACCGAGTCGGCGATGCCCAGCGTTGCCGCCACGATGACGGGGGCCAGCGCCGCGGGCAGCATGTGACGCACCACGATGCGGCCATCGCCCGCGCCGAGCGCCCGCGCCGCCTGCACGAAGTCCGCCTCGCGCAGCGAGAGGAACTCGCCGCGCACGAGGCGCGCCGCAGTCGTCCAGCCCACGATGCCGATGGCCACGATGACCACAACGGCATTGCCGGTGCCGAACAGCGCGACCATCATGACGATGATGAAGAAGCTCGGCAGCGACAGCACCAGATCGACGAAGCGCATCAGCAGGTTGTCGATGGCGCCGCCGAAGTAGCCCGCGAGGGCACCGACGGTGATGCCCACGACGACGATGATGGAGACCGCGGAGAAACCCACGAAGAGCGAGGTCTGCAGGGCCTTCGCGAGGCGCAGGAAGATGTTGATACCGATGCTGTCGTAACCCAACGGGGCGAAGGGGTTCAGGAGGGACGGCGGGTGGTTGGCGAGCGTCAGGCTCGTCTTCCCGAAGAGGTTCCCCGTGAGCACCGGGATGGCGATGGCCGCCGTCACGAGCGTGGCCATGATCACGAGGCCGACCACGGCCAGGCGATGCTGCACGAAGCGCTGGCGGGCCAGCTGCCAGTACGTTCGGACCGGCGTCAGGTCGACCTCGTCGATGGCCGCCTGACCCCGACCGGCAGCTGTCGTCGGGATCTGCCCGAGCTGCGTGCTCTCCATCGCCGATCCCTCCTAGTACTTGATGCGAGGGTCGACGAACGCGTAGAGCACGTCCGCGATCAGGTTGCCCAGGATGACCATCGCGCCGCCGGTCATCACGAAGGCGAGGACCAGCGGGTAGTCGCGCTCGATGACCGCCGTCACGCCCATGCCGCCCAGGCCCGGCCAGGCGAAGACGGCCTCCGTGACCGCGGCGCCGACGAGCAGCGAGGGGATGGTCAGCCCGAGCAGCGTGACGATGGGGATGAGCGCGTTGCGCAGGGCGTGCTTGTAGATGACGCGCGACCGCGGCAGGCCCTTGGCCTTCGCGGTGCGCACGTAGTCCTGGTGCAGCACCTCCAGCATCGAGGAGCGCATGTAGCGGCTCCAGCCGGCGACCGACACGATGGTCAGGGTCAGGACCGGCAGCGCCATGTGATAGAGCAGGTCGGGGATGCTCGTGTTGCCGTACTCGTGCATGCCGAAGAGCGGGAAGAAGTCCAGCCTGATGGCGAAGACGAACTTCAGCACCAGGCCCAGCCAGAAGGTGGGCATCGCATAGCCGATCGTGGCCAGGACGGTGATGAGCTTGTCGAGCAGGCTGTACTGGCGGACGGCGCCCAGGATGCCGATGGGGATGGCGATGACGACGGTCAGGGCGAGCGAGCTGCCCATCAGGATGAGCGTGTTCGGGACGCGCTCAACGATCTTCTCGATGACCGGTTGACCGTCGGCGAAGGAGTAGCCCCAGGCGAAATGGTTGCCGTTCCCGTCCAGCTGCCAGGGCTGGAGGAAGTTCGTGAGCCACGATACGAGCCGGCCGGGCCAGGTAATGGTGACGTCCCAGCCGGCCTCGTTCGTGGCGACGAGGTAGACGGTCCCGGCCGCGAGGGCGCCGGCGATGGCCAGCCCGATCGCCATTGCCCGGCGGCCACGCCGTCGGCGGCGGATGACGAGGGCGAGGGCCAGGACGGCAAGGCCACCGAGCAGCAACGCCGCCAACAATGACAGACCGTTGGCGACACCGACCGGCAGCAGCGGCTGGTCCAGGCCGTAGAGGCGGATGAGGTTCTGGATGGTCTCGGGCGAGGTGCGGCCGGTGCGGAAGCGATCGATGGGGCTGCCGGGCGCCAACGAGACCAGGAAGAAGCAGGCGATGGCGATGCCGAAGAGGAGGGGGATCGCCTGGATGATGCGCCGGAAGACGTAGCTCGCCATGGCTCACCCTGCGTGCGTGACGGAGCCCGTTGGCGCGTCACCCGGAGTGCTGGAACGATGCGCGAAGGATAGACGAGGACGGTGGCGGCCGTGCAGGCCGCCACCGTCCTCCACCAGGCTAGGCCGGGACCTAGTCGCTACTTCGTCTGGATGACCCAGGAGTCGTTGTTCCAGTAGTCGAGCGGGCTGGTGAGGTTGATCGTGCCGGTGCTCGAGGACACGGACTTCGTGTACCCGCGGTGGGCCAGGTCGCCCCACAGGAAGTAGTAGGGCAGATCGTTGTGGATCAGCACCTGGAAGTCGTGATAGATGACCTTGCGCTTGGCCTGGTCGAGCTCCTGCCGGCCCGCCTCCAGAAGCTTGTCGGCTTCCGGGTTCTGCCAGCAGGGGAAGTTGTAGTCGTCCGGGTTGTCCTTGGTGGTGCAGCTCTTCGAGTGGAAGATCGAGTAATCGTCCGGATCGATCGACGTGCTCCAGCCGCCGAGGTAGGTGACGAAGTTGTTGGGGTACGAGAGCAGCGGCAGGAGGACCGTCGCGAAGTCCGATTCCTTGACGTTGATCTCGATGCCGCAGTCCTTCAGCTGGTCCTTGGCCAGCGAGGCGAAACGCACGCGCTGCGGTCGGCCCTGCCGGACGTAGAGGTCGCTGGAGAGACGGACGCCACCCTTGGCGTAGATGCCGTCCGATCCGAGGGCCCAGCCGGCAGCCTCGATCTTGGCCTTGGCGGCCGCGACGTCGTAGG
The DNA here is from genome assembly GCA_041486935.1 of Candidatus Limnocylindria bacterium. Lineage (GTDB taxonomy): Bacteria > Chloroflexota > Limnocylindria > Limnocylindrales > CSP1-4 > CSP1-4. The sequence goes on from JBGPMJ010000100.1 coordinate 4,256, forward strand.
TGTAGTGGGGGAGATCGGTGGCGAATGCCCACGAGGCGGGCGGCACGTCGGCGTAGACCGGGATGCCGTTGCCCTCGGTGGCCACCGAGACGGTCTGGTCGTGGTCGATGCACATCGAGAACGCTTCGCGCAGGGCCTTGTCCGCGTAGAGCTTGCCCGGGCGCAGGTTGAACCCGATGTAGTAGTAGCCGAAGTCCGGGAACTCCGACAGGGCCAGGGTGGAGTCGCCCTTGAGGGTGGCCAGCGCGTCCGAGGTGACCTCGGTCTGCCAGTTGATGTCACCCTTCTGAAGCGCCGCGGACGCCGTCGCGGCATCCTTGATGATGGGGATGAAGACGTGAGCGGGGCCGACCTCGACCCTGTAGTAGGCGGGGTTCTTGTCCAGTTCGACGCTCGTGCCCGCGGTGTACTTGGTGATCGTGTAGGGGCCCGTGCCGACCGGATTCCGCTGGAAGTCGAGGATTCGGAAGGCCGCCGCGATCTTGTCGGTCTCCGCGGCGGCAAGCGTCGCGTTCAGGTCGTTGAGCTTGTCGAGGAGCGCCTGGCCATAGGCGTTCGCGTCGAGCGCGCCGTCGGCCTGGTAGGCGTTCTTGTCGGGCGGCGTGATGCCGGCCGCGTTGAGCTGGGTCTCGAGCTCGGTGACATACGTCTCGAGATTGCACGTGGCCGGCGGAGCATCGCCGCCGCAGGCCGCGTCGCCGGTGGCCGCGCTGATCTTGTCCACCAGGGCCTTGACGTCAGCCGCGTTGGCGCTGCTCGCTGTGGCCGCGAACTTCGCGTAGGACGCCTCGACGGCGGCCTTGGGAACGATCTGACTGCTGAGGCCGGTCACGAGGAACGGCGCGAACTTCTGCTTGAGCGTCAGCACGACCGTCGTGGCATCCGGCGCGTCGATGCTGACGACGTTGTCACCGATCTGCGAGCACGTGTCGGGGTTGAACGTGCAGTTCTTCGAGAGCGCCAGGTCGAAGGTGAACTTGACGTCCGCCGACGAGAATGAGCTGCCGTCGCTCCACTTGACGTCGTCGCGGAGCTTGACGGTCCAGGTCAGGCCGTCGGCGCTCGTCTCGGGCAACGCCGCGGCGAGGTCCGGGGTCGCCGCGAGCGAGTCGTCGATGCGGTACATGCCGTTGTAGAGGAGCGAGAGGATCCAGCTCGTCGGCAGGTCCGTAGCCGCCGGCGAGAAGTAAGTGGGCTCACCGTCGAGGGCGAACTTGAAGTCCGCCGAGGTGGCGGCCGGGACGGCCGTCGCGCCGGGTGCCGTGGCGGTCGGCTGCGGGGTGGGTGACGCGCCTGTGGTGCAGGCTGCAGCCACGAAGGTGAATGTGGCGAGCAAGGCTAGGCCTCGTCGAGTCCGAAGACTCATGGGCTTCCATCCTCCTGTGTCCGGACGTCGGGCGGCCGTGGCGGCGCCGGATCGTCCCCTCTCGTCCTCGAGACCCTCGCCACGGCTGCACAGGCGCACAGACGTCTCCCACGACGGGTCCCGGAACGGCTGGCCGCATTATAGGGTCGGCCTGTGACGGGGTGTCAAGGAACACGGCGGGTTCGGCCCCGACCTCAGGGCGGCGCGATGCGCCACCCGCGCAGGCCCGACTCGTAGGTCATGAGGGAGGGATCGACCTGCCCGTCTCCGGTGCGCAGGCGGATCGAGACCGCCCCGACGGCCAGATCGTTCGCCAGCGGCCAGACGGGCACGAGGTCGGCCAGCCGGTCCTGGAGCTCCCCGTACGCGCTGCGGCGGCGGCGCGCGTCGAGCGTGGCGGCACCCTGCGCCAGCAGCCCGTCGGTGATCTCGTCCCGCCACCCGCCGAAGTTCGCGTCGCCCGGGTCGTCGGGCCCCGTAGCGCGGTCGGAGGCCAGCCAGCCCAGGTCGGCGCCGGGGTCGGAGCCGGTGCGGAGGGTGGCCAGGAACGTCTCGAACGCGTTGGGCCACTCGAGCTGGGGCAGCACCACGTCGGGCGAGAAGCCAACCTCGCGCACGCCGAGCTCGATGCCGCACCCCCGCAGCTGTGCGGCCGCTGCGGCGGCCATGGCAGCCAGGTCGGCGCGGCCCGGGCGCACCAGCAGCTCGCCCGCCAGGCGCCGGCCCTCCTTCGCGTACACGCCGTCCGTGCCCGCCCGGTAACCGGCGGTCTCCAGCAGCGCCCGGGCGGCGACCGCGTCGGCGCCGCGTTTCGCGCGACCGCGGTACGCCCACGAGGCAGGGGCGACGAGGCCGCGCGCGGGCTGGCCGCGGCCGGCCGTGGCGTCGGCGACGAGCGCCTCCCGGTCGAGGCAGCGCACGAAGGCCTCGCGCGCGAGGGGATCGGCGAAGGGGTGACCGTCGCGGACGTTGAACACGATGGCCCGATACGTGCCGCTGGGACGGGCGGCGACGCGCACGGCCGGGTCCGCCTCGAGGACGGGCACGAGTTCGGGGGCGACGTCGGGCAACCAGTCGATCTCACCCGAGAGAAGTGCCGTGACAGCCTCGGTCGGGTCGCGCATGACGATGGCCCGGACGCGCTGCGGGACGCCCGCGCCGCCGGGATCCCGGCGCTCCAGCTCGACCGACGAGCCGGGCCGGTATCGCGCGAGGCGGTACGGTCCGGTGCCCACCGGAGCGCGCCCGAGGTCGAGGAGCGGCAGTGCCGCCGCCAGCCGGTCGAGGTCCGCCCCCTCGAGCACGTCGGAGAGCGACCGCGCGGCTCCCAGGAGCGCCGAGCCGTACGAGGAGCGGTCGACGACCCCCGCGTCGTCCAGGAAGCGGCGCGGCTCGGGCAGCGCCACACCGGCCGCCCCGAGGAGCAACTCCAGCTCCGGCACGTGGTCGGCCGGATCGCAGCCGGGCGGAGGCGACGCCACCAGGCAGGCCTCGGCGTTCGTCGTCTCGGCGATCCGTTCCACGGTGGCCGCGAGCGCCGCCCGGTCGATGTCCCCCGCGCCGGCCAGGAGCCGCTCCAGGCTTGCCTCGAGCGCGTCCGAGGGCAGGATCGGCAGCGCCGCCAGCAGCCCGGCCAGGAGCGGCGCCGACGGCGCGCGGAGCTTGACGATGACCCGGCCCTCGGCGTCCGCGGTGACCGAGACCACGGCCGCCACCGCCGTCCGGCAGAGGTCGCCGAACGGGCAGGCCGGCGAGAGCGCCAGGCGCAGCGTCGTCACCACGTCGGCGGCGTCGAGTCCACTGCCGTCGGAGAAGGTGACGCCGTCGCGGAGTCCGATCGTCCACGTCTTGCCGTCGCGCGACGCCGCCGGCAGCGCGGCCGCGAGCGCGGGAACCGGTTCGAGTCGATCGTCGAGGCGATAGAGCGCGTCGTAGAGGAGCGACTGGATGCGCGCCGCCCCGGGATCGGTGGCCGGTGGAAGGAAGCCCCCGGGCTCGCCGGCGAGGGCGAAGCGCAGGACGACGACGCCGTCGTCGGTCGGACTGGGCCGGGGCGAGGGCGTCGCAGCCGGCGTCGGCGTGGGCGCCACGGTCGAGGTGCAGCCCCCCAGGACGAACGCCGCGGCGAGGGCGACCCCCGCCGCGCGCTTCACTGCGGGCAGGGCGTCTCGGCGCCGGTCATGGCCCGCCAGCGGAGATCCGGCTGTCGCGCCGCGGTGGCCTCGTCGAGGCGACGGACGGGCGCCGAGTGGGGCGCGCCGATCACGAGGTCGGGGTCTTCATGCGCCTCGCGGGCGATCTCGATGAGCGCCTCGGCGAAGGCATCCAGCGTCTCCACGGACTCGGTCTCGGTGGGCTCGATGAGCAGGCACTCCTCGACGATGAGCGGGAAATAGATCGTGGGTGGGTGGTAGCCCTTGTCGATGAGGCGCTTGGCCACGTCGAGCGTGCGCACGCCGGTCGCCTCCTTGAGCGGCCGGGCCGTGGCCACGAACTCGTGCTTGCAGGGCCGGTCGAAGGGGATCTCGTAGGCACCCCCGAGGCGCGACTTCAGGTAGTTCGCGGCGAGCACGGCGTCCTCGCTGACCTGGGCCAGTCCCGTGCCGCCGTGGGCCCGGATGTAGGCGTAGGCTCGCACCAGGACGCCCGTGCTGCCCTGATAGGCGCGCACGCGGCCGATGGACTCCGGGCGCTCGCC
>JBGPMJ010000101.1:0-8281 GCA_041486935.1 Candidatus Limnocylindria bacterium
AGGACCGCCTCGCGACGCTGCGCGTGGGCGACCCGCTGGACAAGAACACCGACGTGGGCGCCATCAACAACGCCGCCCAGCTGGCCAAGATCGAGGAACTGATCGAGGCCGGGGTGGCCGAGGGCGCCGAGCTGTACCAGCCGGCTTGCGAGCTGCCCGCGCGCGGCTACTGGGTGCGCCCCACGCTGTTCACGAACGTGGCCCAGAGCCACCGCATCGCCCAGGAGGAGATCTTCGGGCCGGTGCTCTCGGTGCTCACCTTCCGCACCCCGGACGAGGCGGTGGAGAAGGCGAACAACACGCCCTACGGCCTCTCGGCGGGGGTCTGGACCGAGAAGGGGAGCCGCATCCTCAAGATGGTCAAGGAGCTGCGCGCCGGCGTCGTCTGGGCCAATACGTTCAACCGCTTCGATCCCACGAGCCCCTTCGGCGGCTACAAGGAGTCGGGCTTCGGGCGGGAGGGCGGCCTGCACGGCCTTCTCGCCTACGTCCGGCTGGAGGACCGCTGATGGCCCGACCGACCAGGGCCGTCGCCAAGCCGGCGCCCGAGGCCGCCGAGGCCCCCGAGGCCACCGAGCGGATCGCCGTGCGCAAGACGTACAAGATCTACATCGGCGGGGGGTTCCCGCGCTCCGAATCGGGCCGCTCGTACGTCGTGCGCGCGGCCGACGGGACGCCGCTGGCCAACGCGGTGCGCGGCTCGCGCAAGGACGTTCGCGACGCCGTCCGCGCCGCGCGGGCCGCCTTCCCCGGTTGGGACGCGAGGACGGCCATGAACCGCGGCCAGATCCTCTACCGCGTGGCCGAGCTGCTCGAGGGGCGCCGCGACCAGTTCGAGGCTGAGGTCGGCCAGGCCGAGGGGCTGTCGGCTGCTGCGGCGCGTGCCCAGGTCGATCGGGCCATCGACCGCTGGGTCTGGTACGCCGGCTGGGCCGACAAGATCAGCCAGGTGCTGGGCACCGTGAACCCGGTGGCCGCGAGCTACTTCGACTTCACCTTCCCCGAGGCGACCGGCGTGGTGGGCGTGGTCGCGCCCGAGGGGTCCTCGTTGCTGGGCCTTGTCTCGCGGCTGGCGCCCGTGCTGGTGGGCGGCAACACCGCGGTGGTCGTGGCGTCCGAGAGTCGCCCGCTGCCGGCCGTGACGCTCTCCGAGGTCCTGGCCACGAGCGATGTGCCGGGCGGCGTGGTCAACCTCATCACGGGGCTGCGCAAGGAGCTCGTGCCGCCACTGGCGGCGCACATGGACGTCAACGCCATCGATGCCTGGGGCGTGCCGCCGGAGATGGCCGCGGCCGTCGAGGAGGCGGCCATCGAGAACGTGAAACGCGTGGCCCGGGCGCCACGCGGCGGTGGTGAGCGCATCGACTGGCTCGATGACCGCGCCGCCCAGCGCCCCGAGTGGATCGCTGCCTTCCTGGAGATGAAGACGGTCTGGCATCCCATCGGGCTCTGAGCGCCCGGCCGCGGCATGACCGCCGGGCATGCGAGAGGCCGAACCCGAGTTCAGTTGACCAGCGATGAAGCGTCATCGAGGGGCAGCTGCGCTCGACTTCGCGGCTCCGGATGACCACCGGGCATGAACCGGAACTGTGTCGCGCATGCCCGTGACGAATGGACCCGCCGTCGGCCGGTCAGCGCGACGCGGACGCGGCCAACCGCTCCCCCAGCTCCAGGGCCAGCTCGGCGGCACGCCCGACCGGGTCGTGCTTGAAGAAGGCGTAGACATCCGTGCCTGCCGACAGGAACGGTTCCAGGCGTGCTGCCCACGCGTCGAGCTCGCCGGGCGCGTAGTCGTCGCGGCGGAGTCGGAGGTAGAGGAAGGGCCCGGTCAGCCGCACCATGGGCGGCTCGACGTCCACGCCCAGCTCGGTGATGCACAGGGCGGCGCCGGCTGCTCGCAGCTGCCCCAGCACGGCGTCGTCCATCCAGGACGGGTGCTGGAACTCGAGAACGAGCGGCACGTCCACGGGCCAGGCAGCCAGCAACCGCTCGAGTCGCGCGTCGTCGCGTGGCCGCTCCGCGCCGACGCGGAAGAGGACGGCGCCGAGCCGCTCACCCATGGCACGATACGGCTCGAGCAGCCAGGGCAGGGTGCCGTCCGGGTCGGTCGCCAGCGCCCGCATCGCGCCCCCGCGCAGGGCCTTCACGACGAACCGGAAGCCGGGCGGCGTGGCCGCGGCCCAGCCTGCCGCGATCGCGACGCTCGACTGGCGGTAGAACGTGCCGTTCAGCTCGCAGGCCGGAAGCTTCGAGGCGTAGAAGCGGAGGAGCGCCTCGCCCCGTGCACCCGCGGGGTAGAAGCGCGGCGCCCACGACGGATAGCCGAACCCGCTCGTCCCGACGTACAGCCGACCACTCACGGTGCCGATGGTACGGCTGCCGATCCCGCGGCCGCCGATGTTGCGGCTTCTTGACCTGCGCTTGCCCGGGCGGACACCCCGCCTCGTCATGATCGGCCGGACCGCGATCCACGGCCAGTAGGCCTTGGGCCGACCGTAGCCGAGAGCCCCATGCCCCCCGCCCCGCTCCCCACACCCGCCGCGGACCGGCGAATCGGGCTGCTCATGCTCCCGCTGCGCCTCTTCCTGGGTGCCACGTTCGTGTACGCGGGCCTGGTCAAGCTTCTCGACCCGACCTTCCTCGATCCGTCGTCTCCGACGTCGATCGTCGCCCAGCTCCAGGGGTTCGAGCGGGCCTCGCCGCTGGCGCCGCTCATCGGGCTCATCGGCGTCCCCTTCGCTGTGCCCATCGGGCTGTCCATGGCGCTGGCGGAGATCGCCATCGGGCTCGGCGCGCTTACCGGGATCGCCGCCCGGCTCGTCGCCGTCGGAGGTTTCGGCGTTTCGATCCTCTTCTGGCTCACCGCATCGTGGTCGACGACGCCCTACTTCTACGGCCCGGATCTGCCATACGCGGCCGGTTGGCTGACGCTGGCACTCATCGGTGACGGCGGCATCCTCGTCCTTCGCGACCGACTTGCCCGCTGGGCCGGCGTCGCGGGGCGCCCCCCGTCGGAGACGCGCCGCCGGCCTTACCGGCCGCCGATGCCTTTGCCCCTCGCGGCGACGACGGGTCCCGGGCTCCGCACGCGACGCTGGCTGCTCGAGTCCGGCGTGCTGGCGGCTGCGGCGATCGTCATCGGGGGCCTGGGCACCGCGCTGCGCCGACATGCCGACCCGCCGGCCACCGCGCTCGGCCTGGGAGCTGACGGGCAGCCGACGCCCCGTCCGACTGCCGCGACACCGCCGCCGACCCGGGTCCCGACCACGCCCGGCCCGACGCCCACCGCGACGCCCGGCGGGGGCTCGGTGCTGGCGAGCATCTCGGATCTGAAGGCCGCCGGGTCGGTGGAGTTCGTCGATCCCTTCACGGGCGACCCGGGCGTGCTGATCCGTCAGCCGAACGGGAAGATCGTGGCCTTCGACGCCGTCTGCACGCATGCGGGCTGCACGGTCCAGTACGTCGAGGCCTACGACGCCCTCGTCTGCCCGTGCCACGGCGCCGCGTTCGATGCGCGCGACGGGCGGGTGCTCGCCGGACCGACGAACACCCCGCTCACGAAGCTGCCCATCCACGTCGATGGGCAGACCGGGGCGATCAGCATCACCGCCTAGGGTTGGCCGGGCGCGCTGCGGGTCACGGCCCGCGCCGCCGGACAGGCCTACTGCCAGCGAAAGAAGCGGGCGGAGACGACCATGCTGACGACGAGCCAGGCCGCGAGGACCAGGACGTCCACGCCCAGCGGGGCGAAGGGCGCGCCGCCTACCATCGTCTGCCGCAGCGCGTCGCCGAGGTAGGTGAGCGGCATGAATACGGCCACGCCGCGCAGCCAGTCAGGCATCATCTCGAGGGGGAAGAAGATCCCTGAGAGGAACATCATCGGCAGCTGCACGACCTGGGTGATGCCGTTGGCGGCCTCCTCGGTCCGCGCGAACGAGGCGATGACGTAGCCGAGCGCGATGAAGGTCATGGCGCCGAGCACGACCAGGCCGGCGATGGCCAGCGGCCCGCCGGTGACCTGCACGCCCATGGCCAGGATCCCGATGCCCAGGATGAGGGCGGTCTGCACGGCGCCGAGGATGAGCCGCACGACGACGTTGCTGACCACCAGCGTCCAGCGCTTGAGCGGCGTCGCCGAGAGGCGCTTGAGGATGAGCTTCTCGCGCAGGGCCACCAGCGGGATGGCGCTGAAGACGCCGAGCTGCATGAGCGCCATGGCCAGGATGCTGGGCACGAAGAAGCTGGTCGAGCCCAGACGCTCCGTCTGGATCGACTGCGGCTTGACGCCCAGCGCGGGCGGCCGGCCGCTCAGCGCCTGGTTCACGCTGCCCACGATCTGGGCCACCGTCTGCTGGATGGCCGTCGAGGTGTTGGTCTGACTCGCGTCGGTATAGACCACGAGGTCGGCCCTGGTACCCGGCAGGTCGCCTCCCACCGCCGCCCCCACGCCCTCCGGCACGACGATCATCGCGTCGAGATCGCCGGTCTTCATGGCCGCGAGTGCGGCCGCTCGGTCGGCCTCATCGGTCAGCTTCAGGAAGGACGTGGCCGAGAAGGCATTGCGTAGTCGGCTCGAAGCCGGGGTTCGATCCTCGTCGACCCAGCCGACCTGGTACTCGGGCGTCCCGCCACCGGAGAAGATGGTGCCGAAGAGGACGACGAAGATGACAGGGAAGGCCAGCGTCCAGAAGAGCGCGGCGCGGTCACGCACGAAGCTGCGCAGGTTGGCGACGGTGAGGGTGACCAGCGCGTGCATCGTCCGTCCTCAGTCGCGCAGCGCGTGGCCGGTCAGGTCGAGGAAGACGTCCTCCAGCGTCGGGCGCCGGACCATCAGGCCCTCGGGTTCGTGGCCGAGCCGCTCGGCGGCGGCGAGCACCGCGCCGATGGTGCCCGGCACGTCCTGCGTGTAGAGGATCATCTCGCCGTCCTCGCGAGCCAGCCGCGAGACGCCCGGGAACGCGCGCATCTCGTCGTCGCCCAACTCGGCCAGGCCGCTGAAGTGCACGGCCCGGTCGTGGAAGCGGCGGCTGACCAGCTCCTCGACCGTGCCCGACTCCCTGATCTTGCCCTGGTCCATGATGGCCAGCCGGTCGCAGAGCGTCTCGGCCTCCTCCATGTAGTGCGTCGTGAGCAGGATCGTCTTGCCCTTCGCCTTGAGGTCGCGGACGATGCCCCAGAGGGCGCGCCGAGCGGCGGGGTCCAGGCCCGTCGTGGGCTCGTCGAGGAAGACCAGCTCGGGATCGTTGACCAGGGCCAGCGCGACCGACAGCCGCTGCCGCTGTCCGCCCGAGAGGTTCTTTGTCTGCGCGTGCCGCTTCTCGCCCAGATCGAGGGCCGCGAGCAGGTCGTCCGCCGGCACGCTGCGGGGGTAGAAGCTGGCGAAGAGCTCGATCACCTCGACCACCGTCAGCTGCGGGTAGAGCGCAGCCGTCTGGAGCTGCACGCCGATGCGCGGTTTGATCCGGTCGGGGTGCCGCGCCGCGTCGATGCCGAGCACGGTCAGCTCGCCGGCATCGGGTGAGCGCAGGCCCTCCAGCATCTCCACGGTCGTCGTCTTGCCGGCCCCGTTGGGCCCCAGCAGGCCGAAGATCTCGCCGCGCGCGACCTCGAAGCTGACGCCGTCGACGGCGCGCACCTCGCCGTAGTGCTTGTGGACGTCGCGGACGACGATGACAGGCTCGGCGCCGACTGGCTGGCCCGACATTGGATACCAGTCTATTGGGTGAGGATGCGGATGACGACGACCAGGAGCGCGCCAAGGCCGGCCAGGAGGACGAGCGGTGGTGCCTGCAGCGGCCGCTGGTGCTGCGCCTCGGGCAGCAGGTGGCCCGCGCCGACGGCGATGAACACGCCGGCGTACGAGGCCAGCAGCAGGCCCAGCACCTCGGGCGCGACGCCGAGGCTGATCCCGATGACGGCGCCGATGGGGGCCGCGATGGCGTCCATGGCCAGGATCGTGAGCGTCAGCCGCCGGCCGCCACCGCCCGCCAGCGTGAGGGTGGTGATGTTGATGCCGTCGGCGAAGTCATGGGCGAGGACGGCCAGGCCCACGAGCAGGCCCACCTCCGGGCTGGCGCTGAAGCCCAGCCCGATGGCCACGCCGTCGAGGCCCGAGTGGAGCACCAGCCCGAGCGGCCCGGCGATGCTGATCGCGCTCGGCTCCCGCTCGGCGGGCAGGTGCTCGTGGGGTTCCTGCGGGTCCTGGCCGGGGGCGTGGCCGTGCTCGTAGGTCTCGCGGTGGACGAGTGCCTCGATGGCCGAGAAGCCGAGGAAGCCCACCAGCGCCGCGACGCCCGCCTTCAGCGTCGGGTCCGGCCCGCCCAGGAGCTGCAGGGCCTCGGGGAGCAGATCCACCAGGGCGGTGGCCACGATGATGCCGGCCGCGAAGGCCATCACCGGGTGGAGCCGGTGGCGGAAGCGGAAGACCGCGTAGCCGCCGAGGAACGTGCTCGCGACCGGCAGCAGGGCGAAGAGGGTGACGAGCATCAGGCGCGCGTCCGGCAGTCGGGGCAGCGGCCGTACAGCTCGAGGCGATGGGTGTCGATGACGAAGCCGGTGGCGCGCTCGATCCCGCCCGTCACCGCGGCCAGGTCGCCGTCGCCCACGTCGGCGCTGCGGCCGCAGCCCGAGCACACGATGTGGTGGTGGTGATCCGGCCGGCAGGCGACATAGGCGTGCTGCCCGTTGGGGAGGTCGATGCGCTCGACGGCGTGGAGCTCGACGAGGACGTCGAGCGCCCGGAAGATCGTCGCGCGGCCGATGCCCAGCCGTCGCCGGCGCGCATCGGCGGCCAGGTCGGCGGCGCTGAAGTGGCCCTCGCGCGCGGCGATGAGCTCGGCCACGGCCCGACGCGGTTCGGTCCGGCGCAGGCCGGCGGCGTCGAGGATGGCCAGGGTCGCGGTGGTTTCGTGCACGAGGCGCACATGATACTCAGTCTCTCCTCGACTTGTCGAGACCGGGTATCAGGAGCCGGAAGGTTTCAGTCGGGCGCGGCCGCCACGCTGCGGCCGAATAGCCGGCGCTGTCCGTACTGCGAGTTGACGAGGCCGATGCCGCCGATGACGAGGGCCGTGCCGACGATGACCTGGGCGTCGATGATCTCCCTGAGGACTAGCACGCCGAGCACGATGCCCACGATGGGCATGACGTACGTGACGAGCGAGGTGCGCGTCACGCCCCAGGCGTTGAGGATGCGGAAGTACATCAGGTAGGCGACGGCCGAGCCCAGCACGCCCAGCCAGGCCACTGACAGCCACGCGACGCCTGTCGGCGGCACGGGGATGCCGCCTCCTGGCGTCCGCTCGAGGACCAGCGCCGCGATGGCGGTGAGCACGAAGGCGGTGGCGTTCTGGGGCAGGGCGATCTCGACCGGTCGCAGCGCCCGCGGCCCCGTCCGCGGATCGTTGACCAGGAGCCGGCCACCGAAGTAGCGTCGGATGAACACGCCCGAGGCGGCATACGAGGCGCAGGAAGCGACCACCGCCAGCTCGCCCACCAACTCCATGGTCGGGTCGCTGCCCGCCGCCGGCACGAGATGGCGACCGAGGAGAAGGACCGCTCCGGCGAAGCCGACCACCAGACCCACCACGCGATTGACGGTGATCGGCTCGTCGTGCAGGACGAGCCCAGCGAAGACGATGGCGAAGAGCGGCACGAGCGCGTTGAGGATGCTCGCCAGCGCGGAGCCGATGTACTGCTCCGCCCAGGTGATGAGCGCAAAGGGGACGGCCACGTTGATGACGCCGAGGAAGGCCAGCCGGGCGAGGGTGGCGGGGTCGCGCGGCAGGCGCGAGCGCGTCAGCGCGACCAGCGCGAGGAGGGCGGCGATGGCGATGCCGAGTCGCCAGGCGATCAAGGTGAAGGGATGCAACCCCTCCTCGACACCGACCTTGATGAAGAAGTACGAGCTGCCCCAGGTGACCGAGAGCACGATAAAAAGCAGCCAGAGACTCATGGCGGGCGAGGGACGACGGGTCATGTCGGGGGATGGTAGTCGAAACCGGACTGAGGCGTCACGACGGTTAGTCCGCCGGCATCGGCTAGCATCAGTGCATGCGCTACGACCCGACCACGGCCCTCGTCGTGGTGGACGTCCAGAACGACTTCGCCGATCCGGCCGGAAGCCTCTCGGTGCGCGGCGGAGAGGCCGTCGTGCTCGCCGCGAACGCGGAGATCGCCGCGGCGCGCGCGGCCGGCGCCCTGGTCGTCTACACCCAGGACTGGCATCCTGAGTCGACCCCTCACTTCGCCAAGGACGGCGGCGTCTGGCCCGTCCACTGCC
>JBGPMJ010000102.1:0-8248 GCA_041486935.1 Candidatus Limnocylindria bacterium
CCCTGTTCTTCGCCGTCGGCCAGCCGTTCGGGACGCTGAACGACCTGTCCCTGCTCGTGATGACACTCGCCCTGGCACCCGTCATGCTCGGCTTCTACGAGTTCGGCGGCCGGACCCCACTGACGCCGGCGCGCCTCTCGCTCGCAGCCGGGATCGGCGCGGTCGTCGTCTGGTCGATCGCCCAGCTCGCGATGATCCTCGGGCTGGTCAACTTCGACTACGATCACGGTGCGACCGGTGCCTTCGCACTCGAGGCGGTGATGCTGCTGATCATCGGTGCCTGGCTGACCGGCGCCCCGTTGCTCGCCGGCTCGTGGCTGACGACGGTCCTCCGCTGGCTCGGCGCCCTCTGTGGGGCGGGGTTCGTCGTCTTCGCGGCCGGGCTCCTGTTGGGGGGCGTGAACCATCCCCTGACGTATCTCGGTGGAGTCGGCTACCAGATCGCGTTCCCAATCTGGGCCTTCCTGCTCAGCCGGCACCTGCGCGCGCTGGCAGCGGGAGGATGGTCGGCGCGCGGCCTATGAGGCCCACCGGGTCGGGGCGGCGGACCAGGGGCGAGCGATGACGGCGGCGTCCCTTGGCCCGGCCATCGAGGTCGAGGGCCTGGTCAAGGTCTATCCCGGCGGGACGCGCGCGGTGGACGGCATCGACGTCGCGGTGGGGCGCGGCGAGTTCTTCGCCTTCCTCGGCCCGAACGGAGCGGGCAAGACCACGACGATCCGCATCCTCACCACGCTCCTCCGGCCGACGGCGGGACGCGCACGCGTCCTGGGTTTGGACGTCACCGAGCGGCCCGGCGAGGTCCGCCGGCGGATCGGCTTCGCGATGCAGACGGTCGCCCTGGAGGGGCTCGCCACCGGCCGCGAGAACCTCGAGCTGATGGGCCGGCTGCACCGTGTGCCGGGCCCCGATCTGCGCCGTCGGGTGGACGAGCTGCTCGAGCTGATGGGGCTGACCGCGGTGTCCGGCAAGCTCGCCGGGACCTACTCGGGCGGCATGCGCCGCCGCCTCGACCTGGCCACGGCCCTGGTGCACCGGCCGGACGTGCTGTTCCTCGACGAGCCGACCGAGGGCCTCGACCCGCAGAGCCGGGCCGCGCTATGGCAGGAGCTGGCACGCATCAATCGCGAGGGCACGACGATGCTGCTGACGACGCACTACATGGAGGAGGCCGATCAGCTCTGCCCCCGGCTGGCGATCATCGACGAGGGGCGCATCGTCGTCTCCGGTGCGCCGGCGGAACTGAAGCGCGGCATCGGCGCCGACAAGGTGACGATCCAGCTCGAGGCGGCCGAGGGAGAGATGACGACGCGCCAGGATGCCGTTGCGCGTCTGCTCGACGGCTTCTCCCCGTTGCAGGGCCTCGAGCGCACGGACGAGGGGGTCCGCCTGGCCGTCGTCGACGCCGCGGCCACCGTGCCCGACCTGCTGCGCCGCCTCGACGGCGACGGGATCGGTGTACGCGCGCTGACGATGCAGCATCCCTCGCTCGACGATGTCTTCCTGCGCTACACGGGGCGGCACATCCGGGACGAGGCGGCCGACCGTCCGCTCGAGATCGGCTGGTAGGGACGACGATGCTGGCCTTCGCCCGCGAGACCTGGTACCTCGGCCTGCGCACCCTGCGCCGCTTCCTGCGCGTGCCGGCCAACCCGATCAGCACGGTCATCTTCCCGCTCATCCAGCTGGTCGGCTTCTCGCAGCTCTTCCGCGACATCATCCAGCTGCCCGGCTTCGCCGGCCAGACGAGCTACCTCGCCTACCTGGCGCCCGGCCAGATCGCCTTCACCGTCTTCCTGGCCGTCTCGTGGTCGGGCAGCAACCTGCTCTATGACTACCGCAACGGCTATCTCGACAAGCTGCGCGCGGCGCCCATCCGGCGTTACTCCATCCTCGCCGGGGAGCTGGTGCCGCTCGGGCTCGAGTGCGCCGCGATGGCCGGCGTCATCCTGCTCGTCAGCATCGCCCTGGGGGCCTCGGTGGCCACGGGCTTCGTGGGCGCCGTGCTCATCCTCGTCCTGTGCGCCGCCTTCGGGGTGGCCTGGTCGGGCACCTCGTTCCTGCCCGCCCTGCTGACGAAGAACGAGCAGGCCACGGGCACGCTCTCGATCCTCTTCTTCCCGCTCGCCTTCATGTCCACCGCCTTCGTGCCGGTCAGGCTCATGCCCGACTGGCTGCAGGTGCTCAACGCGGTCAACCCCATCAGCTACGTCATCGAGGCGGCGCGGGCGCTGATGACGACCGGCTACGACTGGGGCGCGATCGGCGCCGCCGTGGTCGCGATCGTCCTCGTCGGCGTCGTCCTTCAGGGCGCCACGCTGCTGGCCTTCCGCCGCTTGACGAACTAGCTGGAGCCCGCGGGAGGTGACGGCAGCGGCGGTTCCGCTAGGGAGTACACCTGGCGCGCGCCCGAAACGCCCTTGAGCTCGTGAGTGCCCGCGTCGTCGAACGAGAGCCCCGAGCCGGCGACGAGTTCCTGGGTGGTCGCCGACACGTAGACCTGGCTGGGTCCGGCGAGGGCCATGATCCGGGCTGCGATATGGACCGCCATCCCGCGGACGTCGCCGGCGACGAGCTCGACCTCGCCGGTGTGGACACCGGCGCGGATGGCGAGCCCGAGGGACTTGGCGGCCAGGCAGATCGCCGCCGCCGCCCGGACCGCCCGCTCGGAGCCGTCGAACAGGGCCAGCACGCCGTCCCCGGTGGTCTTGATCAGCCGGCCCCGGAAGCGATCGAGCTCCTGCTGGATCCGCTCGTTGTGGAGCGCCACCGTCTCCCGCCAGCGCTCCGCGCCAAGGCGCTCCGCTGCGGCCGTCGAGTCGACGATGTCGGTGAACAGGACGGCGCCAAGGATCCGCTGCGTGCCCTCGTCGACGCGGGCGAACGAGCGCATGCCGGCGACGTCGTAGGTCACCCACGGCTCATCGCCGATGACCCAGCCGTCGTGCCCCGGCGGGATGTCGAAGACCGTGTCCGGCCCGACCTCGAGGGTCGTGCCGTCCTCCATGCGTATCCCGAGCCTGCCCTGGAGGCAGACGCCGACGTGGTGGTACTGGCAGAGCCGGGTCCCGGCCAGGGGCTGGACGTGCTCGATCCAGTGCCAGCCCGGCTCGAAGACGGTTCGGCCGATGACCATGTCATCGAGCGTGTAGATCTCGACCCGGCCGTACGGCGTCCGGCGGACCTCGTCGGGCGCAGCGAGGGATTTGGACTGGAGTCGGGCCATGGGACGCGCTCCCGTACACGGTCAGCAGCCGAAGACGCCCGTCCAGCGACGGGACGCCAGTATGACGGCTCCTCATGCCTCGGGGCTCGAGCCCGTGGGATCCGGGTCAGCGCGCTCCGTGGACCGGGTCGACCAGGCGGAGCCGGGGGAATCGGGCGAAGTCGCGGTCGCTCGTCGCCAGCGTCGCGCCCCGCTCGAGCGCGAGCGCAGCGAGGTGCGCGTCCATGATCAGCGGACCGCGAGCCTGGCCGCCGGTCGCGGTCTCCTCCAGGATCGCCCAGTGGCGCTCCGTGGGCACCGCCATGCGGACGTTCGGCCGGCTCAGCCAGCCGGTCACGACGCCGATCGCATCCGATGCCCGAAGCGGCCGCCGGAAGACCGCCGGGTTCGTCGAGATGCGGATGAACGCGAGGAGGCTTGTGAGGGCGAAGTCGACCTCCTCGTCGCCATTCAAGACGTCCTCGAACCAGACTCGGGCCGCCTCGTGATGCGGGCTCGTCGCGTCGTACGCGTAGAGCGCGATGTTCGCGTCGACGAGGATCACCGCCGGGACGTCCCCTCGATCGCGTCGAGCAGACCCTCGATGTCGTCGAGGTCGACGTCGGGCCGCAGGCCGAGATCCCGAGCTTCGACGCGGAATGGTTCGCGCTCGACCGTGACGCGCCGCTCGAGGCCGAGGCGGAGCGCGTCATTGACGACCGCCCGGTAGGGTCGCCCGGTTCGGCGAGCCTCCGACTGGAGGCTCGCTGCGACATCGTCGTCGAGCGTGAGCGTGGTTCGATGTGGCACATCATGAAGTCTAGTCATGACACATCGTGATGTCCAATGCCGCGGCTGAGGCCGGTCCGCGCCGGTCGCGCCGATCTCGACCCGCGGGGTATGACGGCGCCTACTCGTCCTCGAACGCGGGCTGGTACTGCAGGACGCCGTCGAGGAGCGAGAAGGGGTCGAGCATCAAGGGGTAGGTGGCGCCCATCTCGAAGTCGATGAGGATGTGGCCGGCGACGCTGCCGTCGATGTCGATGGGGAAGTTGAGCAGGGTCGAGCGGTCGGGGGCCGCGAACACTTGGTCGTGCGAGCCGAACAGCCGCACGAGATCCTCCTGCACGAGCAGCACCGACGACGCCCAGCCGCCCGGGAGTCGGAGCAGGCGCGCGATCCGTCCGCTGAACGAGGCCTGCACGACCGAAGTCGGCGCGATGGCCGCGGTGCGCTGGCGCAGGTTCGTCATGGCCGCATCGAGCAGCTGGCCCGTGGAGCACTCCCAGCGTTCCGCCACAGCCGTGTCGACGTTGGTGAATACGCCGCCGAGGTCGAGCCCGATGACGACGGCGCAGCCGGGGTCGACCTCGGTGCGGACCAGCGCCATGTCCGGGGGGTCGATGTACGGCCCGGCCAGGAGCGGCAGCAGCCGGGGCTCGGCCCACGCCCACGGGACCGGGCGCGGCATGCGCTTGACGGCGCGGTGCAGGTCGCGCTGCTCGCGGACGATCCGAGAGGTGAGGGTGAACGCCCGGCGGAGCCGGGACCGTCCCATGGTGTCGTGTGCGGTCTTCATGGCGGCAGGATGCAGGTCGGCGATCGCCGCCGGCTTGTCGGCGACTTTGCGCCGGACCAACGAGAGTGCCGGCGGCAGCGGCACACGCAGCTGTCGTACCATCGCTCGACGATGGCGACCGATCCCCTTGCCCCTTGCACCCATCTCCGCGAGCGCGTACGCGCTGGCGAGATCACCTTCGGCGCCTTCGCCAGCGTCGCCTCACCGACCGCGGCGGAGCTGATGGGCCGCTCCGGGCTCGACTGGGTCATCCTCGATCTCGAGCACAGCACGCTGACCGAGACCGACCTGCTCGCGGGGATCTACGCCCTGCAGACCACCCCGGCGACGGCACTCGTGCGAGTCGAGGAGGCCACGCGGCTGCGCATCGGGCGGGCCCTGGACTTCGGCGCCGAGGGACTCATGCTCCCCCGCCTCGAGACGCTCGACGAAGTGCGCGCCGCGATGAGCTGGATGCGCTTCCCGCCGGACGGCATCCGCGGCCTGGCCCTTTCGACGCGCGGGGCCGGCAAGGGCGAGGTGGCGCACGCCGACGTCCATCGGCTGAACGAGTCGATCCTCGGCGTCTTCCAGGTCGAGAGCCCGGTGGCCGTGGCCAACGCCGCGGAGATCGCGGCCATCGACGGCGTGGACGTGCTCTTCGTCGGCCCGGCGGACCTCAGCCACTCCATGGGCATCCCTGGCGAGATCGCGAACCCCACCTTCATCGCGGCGCTCGCGGCCGTTTCGGCGGCCTGCCGAGACCACGGCAAAGCGGCCGGCATCCTCTTGCGCGGCGCCGCAGAGGTGGGCCTTCACGTGGACATGGGCTACCGGTTCCTTGGCATCGGTTCGGATGGCGGCTGGGTGCGGGACGGCGCCCGCGCCACGGTCTCCGCAGCGCGGGCGTCGCTGGGCTGATTCTCGCCTACGGTGCCGCGGTCGGATCCACGGCGGAGGCGGGGTCGAACACGACCGTAGCCAGCATGGCCGCCAGGTAGTCGCGGTCGACGTTCCCGTCGAGCGTGAAGTCGTAGCCACGCCCCTCGACGACGACCGCGACTTCGAAGACGTGTCCGCCCGGCACGAGCGTGCCACCCGCAGGCATGGGTCCGTCGAAGACGATGAAGCCTGTCTGGTCGCCGACGGCGACTTTGGGCCAGGTGCTCTGGTCGCCGTCGTTGTACACGCGCATCCAGGTCTCGGCCGATTGCCCCGGCGCGAGCGGCTGTGACGTGCCGCCGATGCGGGCCGTGGCGTTCTGTAGCGCGGTGGCGTCGAGCAGGAAGTCCACGAAGGCTTGTCCCGGGCCCAGGGCCTTCCCCAGCGGCCAGGCGGCAGTGGCCTGAGTCACCGTCCAGCCGGCCGGATACTTGACCGAATAGCCATGCAGGCTCGACGTGAACGTCTGCGTGAGCGCAGGAACGCTTGGACTCGGCAATGGTGCGGCGGGTGCCCAACTCGGCGTCGGGGTGGCCAATTGAGTGGCGGCTGGGCCGCCTCCGATGCCGCCACTCGAGCCACCACCGAGGTAGGTCGCTCCAACGGCGACGATGAGGAGGCCGATGATCGCGGCCGCGGCGATGCGGAAGGGCGTGTTCATGACGGGGAACCTCCACGGGATGCGCAGATCCCGTTCCTGGGGTGTCGTCTCGATAGCGAGCAGGACGGCCTGGATCGCTCGGTCCGGAGCCTGGTTCGCACCACGCTCCAGCCAGGCTCGGGTCGTTCGCTCGAAGGACCGCTCGTCGTTCATGCCAGACGGCCCTCCTCGTAGTCGAGCCCGGCGTCGGCCTGGATGGCCGACCGCAGGGCTCGTGTGGCGTAATGCAGTCGCGATCGGGCCGTCCCGGCCGGGATGCCGAGCGTCTCGGCGATCTCGACCAGGGGCAGTCCGAGGTAGTGGTGGTAGACGAAGACCGCCCGCTGGTCGAGCGGCAGCCGGCGGAAGGCCCGCTCCAGCTCGTCGCGGTCGGCGACGGAGAGGTGCTCGTCGGGACCGACCGGCCCGTCGACCGGCAGGACCCGCACGTTCGTCGCCCAACGCCGGCTGCGCCTGGCCTCGGCATAGCAGGCGTGGACGAGGATCCGGTGGACCCAGGCCTCGAAGCGCTCGGGCTCCCGCAGGTGCGGCAGCTGGCGCCAGGCCGTGATGAGGGCGACTTGCAGGGCGTCCTCGGCGAGATCCACGTCGCGCAGGATCCGATGGGCCACCGCGAACAGCGCGTCGCTCACCTGATGCACCAGGCTTGCGAAGGCGTCGCGATCACCCTTTCGGGCCCGCTCGACCAATTCTCGCTCCACCGACCCCTCCGGTTGGTGGCCGCGCCTTTGATCGGCGCGACTCACCCACTATGAGTGGTGACGGAAGGCGGAACGTTCAGCCTGCAGGAAAGTTGCCCCGGCAGTCGATGAACGACCGCCGGGGCGGGGATGCGGGTGCAGGGACGCTTCTGCGCCTACGGTGCCGCGGTCGGATCCACGGCCGAGGCGGGGTCGAACACGACCGTGGCCATCATGGCCGCCAGGTCGTCGCGGCCGAGGTACCCGTCGAGCGAGAACTCGTAGCCACGCCCGTCGACGACGACGACGACGTCGAAGGCATGCTCGCCTGGGGCGAGCTTGCCGGCCGCAGTCACCGGCCCTTCATCAAAGGTGAGATAGCCTGTCAGGTCGCCGACGGCGATCTTGGGCGAGGCACTCGGGTCGCCGCCGAGTGCACGGATCCAGGCCTCGACCGATTGTCCCGCTGCGAGTGGCTGTGAGGTGCCAGAGAAACGGACCGTGGCGTTCTGCAGCTCGGCGGCGTCGATCAGACGGTCAAATCCGGCGTCGCCCCATATGAGCTCCGTCCCCGCCGGCCAGCCAGCGGTGGCTTGGGTCGCCGTCCAGCCCGCCGGATACTTGACCGAATAGCCATGCAGGTTCGACGTGAACGTCTGCGTGAGCGGCGGAACGGTCGGCCATGGCGACGGTGGGACGGTGGCGGGTGCCCACGGAGTCGGCGTCGGAGTGGCCAACGGGGTTGCGGCGGGGCCGCCGACGCCAGCAGTCGGGCTGCGACCGAAGTAGGCCGCTCCAAGGGCGATGACGAGGATGCCCACGACGGCGGCCGCCGCGAGCTGCCAGGAGATCTTCATGTCTGGAAAGGTCCTCCGGACGGCGCCGAAGCGCCGCTGTCTCGTGTGGGCCGATCGTTGGACGGCCGTCTCGAGGATCCGATCCGGCGCACGCGCCGGCGCCTCCTCGGCCAGCCAGTCGGAGATCAACCGCTCGACGTCGGGCCCGGCGTTCATGCGCTGACCTCCCTGACCGCGGGCCGTGCATCCGCCTCGAGCGCGAGGCGCATGGCTTCGGTCGCGTAGTGCAGCCGGGACTTGGCGGTCCCGACGGGGATCCCCAGGGTGGATGCGGCCTGCTCGATGGAGAGGCCGAGGTAGAGGCGCAGGACGACCACCGTCCGATGCTCCAGGGACAGGCGGCGG
>JBGPMJ010000103.1:0-8247 GCA_041486935.1 Candidatus Limnocylindria bacterium
AGCGCCGCGGGGATGGCCAGCCCGAGCAGGAAGAGCCCCGCGGCGCGCAGGCCGGCGCGGCCGGGCATCGTCAGCCGCGGCCGGAGCTGGATCCCCGCGTAGAGGGCGAGGTAGAGCGGGAAGGTCAGCCCCACCGGCAGCCGCGACGCGGCCGCGCAGCCGAGGAAGATCCCGGCCAGTATCGGCCGGCGGCGATCGAGCGCCAGCCACAGCGCGAGCAGGGCATAGAAGACCCCGTTCACGCCAGCGAAGAGCCACGACGTCCCGACGCCCGCCGCCCACCAATGCACGCTGCCCAGGGCGAAGGCGAGCGTCAGCGCGCCCCGCGGTGCTGGCGCCACGCCGATCCGGCCCAGCAGTGTCCACAGCAGGGCGACGTTGAGGCCACCCACGATGGCCGAGGCGATGCCCTGGTCGAAGCCGGCGCCGAAGAGGGCCACGAAGGGCAGGACGGTGACGGCCGGCATCGGCGGATAGGGCACGTACCAGCCGCCGCCGGCGCGGTCGACGTGCTCGATCCAGGGCATCGGATCCGACACGTGGAGCTGCCCGCGAAGGAACGCGTCCGCCAGCGGCACGAACGCGTCGAGCGCCACCCGCTGGGGGTCGGTCAACCAGTAGAGGAGCGCCGCGGAGGCGGCCACCAGGACGAAGACGAGCCACGGCCGTTCCCTCAGCCGGGCGACGAGGAGGTCGAGCAGGGTCTCCCGTCCCGCGGCGGCGGGCGCGAGACCGGGTGACGCCATGGCCGCGACTATACTGCCGCCGTGTCCAGCCCTGCCGGCCTCCCGGCCTCTGCGACCGACGCGCCGACGGCCGGACGAGCGGCGCGGCGCGTGCCCGCCCTCTCCTACTTCTTCCCCGCCCACGACGAGGCCGAGAACGTCGCGGCGCTGGTGGCCGAGGCGCTCGAGGCGCTGCCCGAGCTGGCCGAGACGTTCGAGGTCATCGCCGTGGACGACGGCAGCCGCGACGGCACCGGCGCCATCGCCGACCGCTTGGCGGTCGAGCACCCGGGGATCGTGCGGGCCGTCCATCACGAGGTGAATCGCGGCTACGGCGCCGCGCTGCGCAGCGGCTTCCGCGCCGCGGGCCACCCGCTCGTCGGCTTCACCGACGGGGATCGCCAGTTCCGCGTGGCCGATCTGGCCGCGCTCGTCGCGCGCATGGACGCCCCGGACGCACCCGACGTGGTGGCCGGTTACCGGCTCCGCCGCGCCGACCCGTTGGTCCGCACGGTCTATGCCCGCCTCTACCGTCTGGCGCTGCGCCTCTTCTACGGCCTGCCGGTGCGCGACGTCGACTGCGCCTGCAAGCTCTTCCGCCGCGACGCGCTGTCGGGTATCCGCCTCGAGTCGGGCGGCGCCTTCCTCTCCGCGGAGCTGCTCATCAAGATGCGCGCCCGGGGACGCCGCGTCGTCGAGGTCGGAGTACCCCACCACCCGCGCACGGCCGGCCGCGCGTCCGGGGCGAACCCGCGGGTGGTACTGCGTGCGGTGCGCGACTTCTGGCGGCTGCGGCTACGCCTCTGGTTCGCGCGCGGCACGGCCCTGGAGCGCGGCGACGCGGTCATCGAGGCACTCGCGGCCTGAGCAGGGGCCGGTCAGTCCGGGCGGCGCTCGGGGCCCTCACCGCGCGACTCCCCGAGGTCGACGTCGAGGGAGTTCACGAACTCGCGGAAGACCGACAGGCGTTCCTCCTCGTCGGGCTCCGGCGTGACGCCGGCCCGGTCGAGGACGGCATCGGTGGCGAAGATGGGCACCCCGGCCCGGATGGCGATGGCGATGGCGTCGGAAGGGCGGGCGTCGACGTCGACCGTGCGGTCCGCGAGCTGGAGGATGAGTCGGGCCCGGAACGTCTCGTCAGCCAGGTCCGACACGATGACCTGCTTGACGGCCACGCCGAGCTCCTCGAGCGTGCTCGCGAAGAGGTCGTGGGTGAGCGGCCGCTCCGGCGTGATGCCCTGCAGGCGCCGGGCGATGGCGTCCGCCTCGGCCGTGCCGATCCAGATGGGCAGGTACCGGTCGTGCTCGAGGTCCTTGAGGATGACGACGTGCTGCGAGGAGAGCATGTGCACGCGCACGCTCTCGACGACCATCTCATTCAGGCCCGGCGGCATCTCCGGATTATCCCACGCTCCCGGGCCGGCTCATGGCGCGGGGCTCTTGGACGGCGAAGCGGCGGGCGGCGCCGATGCACCGGGCGATCCCGAGCCGGCCGGCGACGGGGAGGCGCCCGGCTCCGGCGCCTGCTCGAGCGGCGTGGCCAGCAGGCGGCCCGTATCGGCCCACACGAGCACGGGCGCCTTCTCCGCGCCGCGATCGACGACGAACATCGCTCGCACGCCCCGCAGGGGCGGCCCGCCGCTCTCGGCCACGAACTGCTCGAGGTAGTCGCCGGAGAGCTTGGAGAAGGCGAGCACGCGCTCGTGCTCGGCGTCCCATACCCAGATGCGGCCCTCGCGTCGCGCCGGAAGGGCGGCCATGAGGCGGTAGTCGTGGCCGGGCCGCAGGTCATCGCCGTCCGGCGGCAGCGCCAGCGCGAAGTCGTCGGCCCGGCCGCTCTGGTAGCGGGTGAGGACGTCGCTGCCGAGCACGTAGGCGTCGCCGTCGATGAACAGCTGGCGGAAGCCGGAGACGTCGGTGGCGGCGGCGAGGTAGTCGTTCGGCGCGGCCGGGAAGCCGCTGCCGTCGGCCGCCGGCGGGTAGCGCAGGATCTGCTTCGAGCTGGGGTCGACGACGTACAGGAAGTAGAGACCGGAATCGGCGTTGCGCGCGTACGTGGCCATGTCGCGCACGTCATCGCCGAGCGACGTGTCGCCGCCGAGGCGCAGCCGAGCCAGCGTGCCACGGCCCTCGGCATCCGACGGTCGCCAGCGCCACAGGGCCGCGTTGCGGTCGAGGATGAACACATCGGGTCCGCCGATCGCGAGGAGCCACGGCTCGCCGATGCCGTCCCCGGCCCCGTCGCCCTTCGTGACCACGACGCTGCCGTCACCGGTCAAGAGGT
Organism: Candidatus Limnocylindria bacterium; assembly: GCA_041486935.1. GTDB lineage: Bacteria > Chloroflexota > Limnocylindria > Limnocylindrales > CSP1-4 > CSP1-4. The sequence goes on from JBGPMJ010000103.1 coordinate 3,010, forward strand.
CGACGCGGAAGATCGAGGCGGTAGCACGGTCCACGACGTAGGCGGCGCCGTCAGGGCCGCGCACCATGTCCACGATATCCGCCTTGGGCGACAGCTCCGTGGTGAGGTCGAGCACGACGCTCGTCGCCGCCTGGCGCACGGCGTAGATGCGGTCGAGGCCCCCCGCGACCCTCGTGCGCAGGGGACGGATCGTGGCCGCCGCAACTCCAAGCTCCTCGGCCTTGCCCAGCTCGGTCCAGGCCTGCCGCAACAGCTGCAGCGCCTTCGACTTGTTGCCCGTCACGAGGTCGCCGTTGTCGAAGACCTGGGAGATCCGGCCGCGTGCCGCCTGCAGCGCCTGCTCGCCCGCGTTGACGTCGGTGATCTGCTCATCCTTGCCGGGCAGCGCACCGCCGAGGACCCAGAGGCCGATGCCGAGCGCAGCCACGAGGCCCACGAAGGACAGGGCCGCCACCCCGGCCCGGCGCTGCGAATCGCGCCGCGAGGCGAGGGGGGTGATGCGCCGATAGCGTGCCCGGCGGCGCGGCAGCAGGCCGGTGATGCGCTCCACGAGGGCGACCAGTGCCCCACCCGCGGCCTCGCGCGCGTCGCGGGCACGCGACCCGACCGCGCTGGCGGCAGCGGCGACGGGATCGGCCAGCGGGATCGGCGAGCGGTCTCGGGCGCCCGCCAGCGGCTCGGCGGGGCGGACCGGCACGAGCTGGTGCTCGGCGCGCGTGACCGGCACCTCGGCCACCTCCAGCGCCAGGAGCGCATCCGAGCCCTCGGCTGCGGCGGCAGCGAAGAGGTGGTGGAGATGCTCCACGGCTGACTGGGGGTGGAGGGTGACCAGGGCGTTCTTGAACTCCTCCACGCCCACGGTGCGCGTCACGTTGCGGGAGACGAGCAGGAGCGAGTCGCCGACCACGATCTCGCCCCGCCAGACGTCCACGCGCGGATCTGCCGCGCTGGGCAGCCCGGCGCCGCGCTCCTCCTCGGGGAGCGTGAGGAGGCGCGCCTGGCGCACGAGGTAGGCGTCCGCGTCCCCGATGGTCGCGACGTACAGCTCGTGGCCGCGCACGACGGCGATCACGGCGCCGAGGGAGCCGCTCTCGAGGCCGTGCCCCTCCCGCCCGTGGCGCAGCTGCTGGTTGGCGGCCCGGATCGCCTTCTCCAGGCAGATGGGGATGCCGGCCGACTCGTCGTAGTAGTAGCGCTCGCGGATCGTCTCGGCCACGAGGGCGGCGGCATCGGCCGCTCGCCCCCCGCTGCCCGGCCGCACCGTGACGATCCCGTACAGGTTGCCCTTCGAGCGGCTCGTCGCGCCGATCGAGGGCTCGTGATGCAGGACCGCGTCAGGGGACGAGGCGAGGCGGTCGCTGGCCGGGACGAGGCCGATCTTCAGGTGCAGTCGGACGGCCATGGGGCGCCTAGTCTACGTCGGAGGGATCCGGCCGACGACCCCCGTCGTCGGCCCGGACCCGACGCACGACGACGCGCAGCTGGCGCGGGTTCCCCACCCCGGGCACGCGCGCGAAGGCTTCCAGGAGCTCCGCCGCGCGCAGCCGCATCTCCTGCGCCACGATCGGTCGGTCCACGCTCACCACGATCGCTCCCTCGTCCTCGCGCAGCTCCACCAGTTGCGACGCTCCGGCGGCCGCCGGCACCCGCTCGGCGACGAGGCGCTCCCACGTTGCAGCCGCGCGGCCGGTGCGGAGCTGTTCCTCGAGCCCCAGCGCGGCGGCCGCCTCGGGCAGGAGGTCGCCCAGCCGCCGCATCGGGCGGCGTCGGTCAGCCACGGCGGCCCGCCGCCCCGACACGTGCAGCCGCCTCCACGCGCCCGGGCATGACGTGCCAGGCCGTGGACTCGGCCACGAGGGCGGGGTCCAGATCGTCCAGGGTCGTCGTGGTCACGATCGCCTGGGGCAGGGCGCGGATGCGCCGCACGAGGTGGGAACGCCGCTCGGGGTCCAGCTCGCTGAAGACGTCGTCGAGGAGCAGGAGCGGCGGCTCGCCGTCGGGACCCGTGAGCAACTCCAGCTCCGCCAGCTTGAAAGCCAGGATGGCCGTGCGCTGCTGTCCACGCGAGGCGAAGGCAGCGAGATCTCGGTCATCGAGCTCGAAGACGAGGTCGTCGCGGTGCGGCCCGACGAGCGTGGCGCCGTTCCAGAGCTCTTTCTCGGCCGTCTCGGCGAGCCGGCGGCGGAGCGCGTCGGCCGGCATCTCGCCCTCCCGGCCGTGGGCGTTGGAGGCGTAACGGAGGCCCAGCCGCCCCTCGCCCGGCGCGATCTCGGCGTGGGCCGCCGCGAGCGGACCGGCCAGCGCCTCGAGGAGGGCCAGCCGCTCGGCAACGATGGCGCCCCCTTCGCTGACCACGAGCCCGTCCCAGTAGGGCAGCTGCTCCCGACCGGCATCGCCCTCGCGGATGCGCCGCAGGAGCCCGTTGCGCTGTTGGAGAGCACGCCCGTAGACCGTCAGGGCTCGCGCGTAGGCCGGGGAGCGAGCGGCCGCGAGGGCATCGATGGCCGCCCGCCGAAGTGACGGCGAGCCGGCCACGAGGAGCATCTCCTCGGGAGCGAAGAGCACCACGCGCAGCCCTTCGCCGAGGCCTGCGGCGCGGCGCCCGACCCCGTTCACGCGCAGGCGCTTGCGGGCGGACGCGGAGCCCGAGCGCTCGATGGCCACCTCGAGGCGATCGTCGCCCCGGACGGCGCCGTGCGCAACGTCCGCCTCGAGGCGCGCGAACGGCGCCGCCCAGCGCACGAGATCAGCGTCGGTCGACGTGCGATGTGACGCGCCCCGGGCGAGGATGACGAGCGCCTCGATGAGGTTCGTCTTGCCCGCTGCGTTGCCGCCGACGACCACCTGGGGCCCCGGTGGCAGGGCCAGCTCGAGCGTCTCGTAGCTCCGGAAGCCGGTCAGCGAGAGGCGCAGGACACGCACGGACGGACCGGTCCGTGCCGGCTCTAGGACGGGGTCCGGACCGGCATGATGACGTGCACGTAGCCGTCGTCGCCGACCGGCTTCAGCACGCCCGGCGAGAGCGGGCCGGAGAACTCGAGGGCGAGCTGCTGCGCGTCGAGGTTGGCCAGCGCCTCCTGCAGGTAGCGCGCGTTGAACGCGACGGTCAGGGCCTCGCCCTCGATCGCCGCCTCCACCTGACCTTCGGTGTCGCCAACATCGGCGGCGGCGGCGATCGTGATCGCCCCCTCGGTCTCGCCGTCGACGCGCAGCTTGACGACGTTCGCCGAGGTGGTCGCGATGAGCGCCGAAAGGCGTACCGCCTTGAGCAGCTCCTCGCGATCGACGACGACGCGGGTGCTATGCGAACTGGGCAGGACCTGCTGGTAGTTCGGGAATTGGCCGTCGATGAGGCGGCTGATCAGGTCCACGCCCTCGAGGTGGAAGAGGATCTGGTTCTTCGAGGGCGCGAGCACGACGTCGACCGGATCGTCCGTGTCGGCGAGGATCCGCTCAAGCTCGTGGTAGGAGCGGGCGGGAACGACGAGACTCGTCTCCTCGACCGGCGCGAGGGTGGCGATGGTCTTCACCGCGATGCGGTAGTTGTCGGCCGCAGCAAGGGTCAGGCGGTCGCCCTCGAAGCGGGTCAGGACACCGGTCAGGATCGGCCGCGCCTCGTCCGTGGCCGCCGCGAAGACGACCTCGGAGAGGGCCTGCTTCAGGACCCGCTGGCTGATGCGTGTGGTGGGCCGCTCGCCGGCTGAGGGGATGACCGGGAACTCATCCGCATCGATGCCGCGCAGGTGCGCCTTCTGGCGCCCGCAGCGGAGGTGGAGCGCGGCCGGGCCGTCCTGCTCCAGGTCGACCCGCTCGCCTGGCGTCAGCGAGTTGACGACGTCGGTGATGAGCCGGGCTGGCACCGTCAGGGCGCCGTCGGTCTCGATCCGTCCCGGCACCCAGTAAGTGATGCCGATCTCGAGGTTCGTGGCGGTCAGCTTGAGGCCGGCGTCCTCGGTCCGCAGCAGGACGTTGGCGAGGACCGGCAGCGTGCTGCGTGAGCTGACCGCCCGGCTCACGACCTGGAGGCCGCGGGCCAGGTTCTCCTGCATCACCGATAGCTTCACGGTCGACGGTCTCCCTCGGGCTGGGGCGCGCCTGGCGCCGAGTTGTCCACGGGTCGGGCCCGGAGTCTCACTTCATTCGTCCCTATCTTCTCACCCCGTCATCATCATCATCATGGTGTGGACGCCGGGGATGTCTGCGCTCCTCCGAGCGTGCCTCGGATGTGGACGGTAGACCCTTCAGCGTGGATGCCGCCACCGCCGGCCGGGCCCGGCGGTGGACGATCCGGCCATCGCTGTGGACGGGGCCGCAGAACCGTCCACAGATATTCACGTATGCCCGCCCGCCCGCCACCGTCGCTCTGCGTCCCGGGTCGGCGTTGTCCACACCAGGTGGGCGTTGTCCACGGAATCGGCGCACTTCTCCACAGCCGGAGGGGCAGGAGGGTGGCCTGAGCGTCCCTCGGGCGCGGTCTCAGTCGGCGTAGATGAGTTCGCGGACGGCGGCCAGCTCACGTCGCAGCTCGTCGTTCTCCTGGCTCTCGCGCGTGATCTTGTCGCAGGCGTGGAGGACGGTCGAGTGATCGCGGCCCCCGAGCTCGGCGCCGATGCGCAGCAGCGACACATCTGTCTCGGCGCGCATGAGGAACATGGCGATCTGGCGGGGCATGACGATGGCCTTGTCGCGCTTCTGGCCGCGCAGGGCCTCCATGTCCACACCGTAGAACTCGGATACGGCCTGGGCGATGCGCTCTGGGGTCACGGTTCGCTTCTTGGGGTTGTAGAGGACGTTCGAGAGGACCGCCTGGGCGAGTTCGATGGTGATGGGGATGGCGCCCATGCTGGCGTAGGCGACGATGCGGTTCAGGGCGCCCTCGAGCTCCCGGATGTTGCTGACGACCTTGCGGGCGATGAATTCCAGGACGTCCTGGCCGATGGAAACACCGTTCTCCTCGGCCTTGGCGCGCAGGATGGCGATGCGCGTCTCGAGGTCGGGCGCGGTCAGATCGGCGATGAGCCCCCACTCGAAGCGGCTGCGCAATCGCTCCTCGAGCGTGAGGATCGCCTTCGGCGGGCGGTCCGAGGAGAGCACGATCTGCTTGCCGTCCTCGTGGATGGCGTTGAAGGTGTGGAAGAACTCCTCCTGCGTCCGCTCCTTGTCGGCGATGAACTGGATGTCGTCGATGAGGAGGAGGTCGATCTTCCGGTAGCGGGCGCGGAAGTCGTCGATGCGGCC
>JBGPMJ010000104.1:0-8222 GCA_041486935.1 Candidatus Limnocylindria bacterium
ATCGTCGTGAAGTGCCGCTCGTCGCGGCGCCGGGTCTGCGCGCCGCTCTTCCAGAGGGCGTACTCGAGCGAGTCCCCGAGCGCCTGCCAGGAGGCGGCGATGATGTTCGTGTCGGCGCCGCCGGTCGACCACGTGCCCCACTCCGAAGCCGAGTCGATGACGACCCGCGTCTTGGCGGCGGTGGCGGCGTCGCCGTCGAGGATACGCACCTTGTAATCGACCAGGTGAACGCTGTCGAGCTGCGGGTAGAACGCCCGCAACGCCTTGCGCAGCGCCGCATCCAGGGCGTTCACCGGTCCGTTGCCGTCGGCGGCGGTGTGGAGCACCTCACCCTCGACCTCGACCTTGACCGTGGCCTCGGCACGCAGGTCGCGGCCGTCGCGCTGCTCGACGAAGACGGTGAAGTCGAGCAGCCGGAAGGGCGCCTCGTAGTCCTTCTGGTGGCGACGGATGAGCAGCTCGAAGGAGGCCTCGGCGCCCTCGAAGCTGGCTCCTTCGGACTCGAGCTGCTTGATCATCCGGCTCAGCTCGCGTGGGTCGACCACGCCCTCCAGCTCGTGGCCCAGCTGCTCGGCCCGCCATTGCGTGTTGACGCGGCCGCCCAGCTCGGACACCACCAGGCGCGTCTCGTTGCCGACCAGCGTCGGGTCGACATGCTGGTACGAGTGACGGACCTTGGCCGTCGCCGCGCCGTGCACGCCGCCCTTGTGGGCGAAGGCGCTGGCGCCGACGTACGGCGCGTGCGCGTCGGGGGTGATGTTGGCGATGCCGGCCACGTAGCGCGACAGCTCGGCCAGGCCGGACAGGTCGGCGCCCGCGGGCACGGTCGCGAGGCCCATCTTCAGGGCCAGGTCCGCCCAGACGGTCACGATGTTGGCGTTGCCGCAGCGCTCGCCATAGCCGTTGATCGTGCCCTGCACGTGGCGCACGCCGGCCTGCACCGCGGCGAGGGAGTTGGCCACCGCCAGGCCGGCGTCATCGTGGACGTGGATGCCGTAGCGGGTGGGCAGGTCCAGCGTGGCCATGACGTCGCGCACGATGGTCGTCACCTCGTCGGTGATGCAGCCACCGTTCGTATCGCACAGCACCAGGGTAGAGGCGCCGGCGTCATGGGCGGTCCGCAACGTCGCGAGCGCGTACGCGCGATCCGCCTTGTAGCCGTCGAAGAAGTGCTCGGCGTCGTAGACGACCTCGCGGCCGCCCTGCCCGCAGAAGGCCACCGAGTCGCCGACCATGGCCAGGTTCTCGTCCGCCGTGGCGCCCAGCACCTCGGTCACGTGGAGCAGCCAGCTCTTGCCGAAGATCGTCACGACGGGGGTCCCGGCGGCCACCAGCGCCTCGAGGTTCGGGTCCGCCTCGGGCCGGTTGCTGCGATGTCGCGTGGAGCCGAAGGCGGCGATGCGCGCGGTCTGCCAGGTCATCCCCTTCGCCGCCTCGAAGAACTCGACGTCCTTGGGGTTCGAGCCCGGCCAGCCGCCCTCGACGTAGGGGAAGCCGGCCTCGTCGAGACGACGGGCGATGCGCACCTTGTCGGCCAGCGAGAGGACCATACCCTCCCGCTGCGTGCCGTCGCGCAGCGTGGTGTCGTAGAGGAGGACGGGGTCGGTCACCGCGCCGCTCCCGCGGTCGCCCCGGCCGCGAGGCGCTCCAGGACAGCGGTCGTGAAGGCCTGGGTGCCGGTCACGGTCAGGCCGGCGGCGTCATCCTCGGGACGCACGAGGTCGGAGGTCCGCCAGCCGTCGCGGAGGGCGGCCCGAACGGCGGCTTCCACGGCCAGCGCCGCCCCCGACAGACCGAGCGACCAGCGCAGCAGCATCGCCCCGGAGAGGATCGTGCCGATGGGGTTGGCCAGGTCCTTCCCGGCGATGTCCGGCGCCGAGCCGTGGATCGGCTCGTACAGGCCGAAGATCCCATGGGCGGTGCGACGGTCGCCGATGGACGCGGAAGGCAGCATGCCCAACGAACCGGCGAGGACCGACGCCTCGTCGCTGAGGATGTCGCCGAAGAGATTCTCCGTGACGATCACGTCGAAAGCAGAGGGATGCTGGATCAGCAGCATCGCCGCCGCGTCGACGAGGCGGTGCTCGACGGTGACGGTGGGGAAGTCCGGCCGCATCTCCTCCACGACCTTGCGCCAGAGCCGCGAGGTGGCCAGCACGTTGGCCTTGTCCACGCTCGTCAGGCGACCCCGGCGCCCGCGGGCCAGCTCGAAGGCGACCCGCACGACGCGCCGGATCTCCGCCTCGGTGTACCACAGGGTGTCGACGCCGATGCGTCCCTCGGGCGTGCGGCGCTCCTCGGAGGGACGGCCGAAGTAGAGGCCGCTGGTCAGCTCGCGCACGATGAGCAGGTCCACGCCGCGCAGCAGTGCCGGGCGCAGGGGCGAGCTTGGCACCAGCGCCGGCTCGACGGTCACCGGGCGGAGATTGGCGAAGAGCTCCAGCCCGCCGCGCAGCGCGAAGAGCGCCTGCTCGGGACGGACGGCGGCATTCGGGTCGTCCCACTTCGGCCCCCCGATGGCACCCAGGAAGACCGCGTCGGCCCCGGCGCAAACGGCCAGGTCTTCGTCGCGGATGGGCACCCCGTAGGTATCGATGGCCCGACCGCCGACCACGACCTCCCGCCACTCCACGGCGAACCCGAAGCGCGCGCCGACGGCGTCGAGGACGCGCCGGCCCGCGGCGATGACCTCCGGCCCGATGCCGTCGCCGGGGATGACCGCGATGCGGTAGGTCGTCGCGGCGGGCGAACTCACGCGCGCACCTCGCGCACGACCGCGTCGCGCAGCTTGTTCAGCGCCGAGAGGTAGCCCTCGAGCGAGGCCTCGATGATGTTCGTGGAGAGGCCGTGGCCGATCTGGATGGGACCCTCCGCCCCGTCGCTGGAGCGGCGGCAGCGCACGACGACCCGGCCCTGCGCGTCCTCGCCGGCCGTGACCGCGCGGATCTCGTACTCGGCCAGGACCGGGTGCCAGCCGAGCACGGGGCCGACCGCTGCATCCACGGCGCCGAAGAGCGCGTCCACGGGCCCGTTGCCGCTGCCCTCCGCGGCGACGCCCTCGCCGGCGATCGCCAGCGAGACGCTGCCCCGGGAGCGGCCGCCGTGGCTCGAGGTGACGCTCCAGCCCTCCAGGACGACGGCGTCCCGCGTGGCCGGCGCCGCCTCCGACGCCAGCTGCTCCACGATGGCCAGGAGGTCCGCGTCGGTGACCTCCTTCTTCGCGTCAGCCAGCGCAATGACCTCGCGGTAGGCCGCATCGAGGCCCTCGCCCTCCAGGTCGTGGCCGAGCTGGCGCAGCTTGCCCTGGAGGCCGCGCCGGCCGGAGAGCTTGCCGATCGAGAGCGTCGAGCCGGACAGCCCCACCGACTGCGGGGTCATGATCTCGTAGGTCAGCGGGTTCTTGATCACGCCGTCCTGGTGGATGCCCGACTCGTGGGCGAAGGCGTTGCCGCCGACGACGGCCTTGTTGGGCTGGACCACGAAGCCGGTCAGGTAGCTCACGAGCCGGCTGGCGGCGGTGATCTGCTCCGTGGAGACGCGGGTGGCGAGGTCGGGGAACTGGGTCGGCCGGGTGCGCAGCGACATGACGACCTCCTCGAGGGAGGCGTTGCCGGCGCGCTCGCCGAGGCCGTTGATGGTCACCTCCACCTGGCGCGCGCCGGCCTGCACCGCGGCCAGCGTGTTGGCCGTGGCCAGGCCCAGGTCGTTGTGGCAGTGGACGCTGACGATGGCCTCGCTGCCCACGCGCTCCACGACCGCGCTCACCAGCCGCCCGAACTCGGAGGGGATGGCATAGCCCACGGTGTCGGGGATGTTGACCGTGCTCGCGCCCGCGTCCACGACCGCCTCGTAGACGCGCAGCAAGTACTCCGGGTCGGTGCGGCTGGCGTCCTCGGCGCTGAACTCGATCTCCGCGTCCGGGCCCAGGGCCTTACGCCCATAGCGCACCCACTGCACGGCCGCCGCCAGCGCCTCCTCGCGCGTGGCGCGCAGCTTGTGCTTGAGGTGGATGTCGCTGGTGGCGATGAAGACGTGGAGGTGCGGCCGCTCGGCGACCCGGATGGCCTCCACCGCGCGCTGCGGATCCCCGTCGCGGCAGCGGGCGAGAGCGGCCACGGCCACGCCTCGCGTCTCCTTCGCGATGCGGTGCACCGCGTCCCAGTCGCCCGGCGAGGCGGCCGGGAAGCCGGCCTCGATGACGTCCACGTTGAGGCGGACGAGCTGGCGCGCGACCTCGATCTTCTCCTCGGCGGTGAGCCCGGCGCCGGGCGCCTGCTCGCCGTCGCGCAGCGTGGTGTCGAAGACGCGGATGCGCCGCGGGTCCCAGCCCGCGGCCCCGACGTTGCTCATGCACGCCCCCCCGGTCGCGAGGCACTGGCCTGCGCCTGGCCGGCGCGCACCTCGACCGGGTTGAGCCAGCGCATCTGGGCGCGCAGCTCGGCGCCCACCCGCTCGATCTGGTGGTCCTGGTCGGCCTGGCGGAGGCGCGCGAACTCCGCGCCGCCGGACTCGTTCTCGGCGATCCAGCGCCGGGCGAACGAGCCGTCCTGGATCTCGTGGAGGACCTCGCGCATGGTGTGCCGCACGTGCTCATCGATGATGCGCGGGCCGCTCACGTAGTCGCCGTATTCGGCCGTGTCGCTGACGCTGAAGCGCATGAAGTTCAGGCCACCCCGATACATCAGGTCCACGATGAGCTTCAACTCGTGCATCGTCTCGAAGTAGGCCAGCTCGGGCTGGTAGCCGGCCTCGACGAGCGTCTCGAAGGCCATCTTCACCAGCGAGGCCGTGCCGCCGCAGAGGACCGACTGCTCGCCGAAGAGGTCGGTCTCGGTCTCCTCGGCGAAGGTCGTCTCGAGCACGCCGGCGCGCGTGCAGCCGAGCGCCCGGGCGTAGGCCAGGGTGCGGGAGCGAGCCGTGCCGCTGTCGTCGCGCTGGACGGCGAACAGCGCCGGCACGCCGCCGCCCTCGACGTAGACGGAGCGCAGCAGGTGGCCGGGGCCCTTCGGCGCGACCATGCCCACGTCGATGCCGGCCGGCGGGTCGATGCGCCCGAAGTGGATGTTGAAGCCGTGGGCGAACATGAGCAGCTGGCCGGGGCGAAGATGGGGTGCGATCTCCGCGTCGTAGACGCCCTTCTGGGCCGTGTCCGGGACGAGGATCATGATCGCGTCGGCGGCCTTCGTGGCCTCGGCGACGGTGGCCACGCGGAGGCCCGCTTCGGCCGCGAGGGCGCGGCTCTGCGACGTCTCCTTGAGGCCGACCACGACGTCCACCCCGGAGTCGCGCAGGTTGAGCGCGTGCGCGTGACCCTGGCTGCCGTAGCCGATGATGGCCACCGTCCGGCCGGCCAGGGCCGAGGCGTCCGCGTCGGCGTCGTAGTACATGCGTGCGCCCATCAGGCCTTCTCCTCGAATTCGACGGTCTGGGAACCGCGCAGCATGACGACGCTGCCGGTGCGGACCAGCTCCTTGATGCCGAAGGGGGTGACGAACTCCACGAGGGCGTCGATCTCCTCCTCGGTGCCCGTGGCCTCGACGATGATCGAGTCGGCGGCGAGGTCCACGACCCGGCCGCGGTACATCTCGACGATCTTCACGATCTCGGCCCGGTTGGTGTTCGTGGCGCGCAGCTTGATCAGCACCAGCTCGTGCTCGAGGCGTCGCTCGGCGGTGACGTCCTGGACCTTCAGCACGTCGATGAGCCGGTAGAGCTGCTTGCCCACTTGCTCCACGCCGTAGTCGTCGCCGCGCAGCGTGATGGTCATGCGGCTGACCTCGGGGTTCTCCGTGTGCCCCACCGCGAGCGACTCGATGTTGAAGCTGCGCGCGCGCATCAGGCTGGCCACCCGATTCAGGACGCCGGGCCGGTTGTTGACGATGGCTACCAGCACGTGGCGTCGCGGCGCGCCCGAGCCGGGGACGTAGCGGGCGGTCGGGACGGCGCGGGCGGCGCCGTCGTCGTGCGTTGAGTCGTGGGTGGTGTCGCTCATTCGTCCGCCCCGCCCCACTTCTCGATGAGGTCGGAGAGGCCCTTGCCGGCGGGCATCATGGGGAACACGTTCTGCTCTTCGGCGATCTCGAACCAGACGAGGGCCGGGCCGTCGACGGCCTGCGCGGCCTGGATCGCCCCTTCGACCTCGTCGGGCTTCGAGGCCTTCCAGGCCGGGATGCCGTAAGCGTCGCAGAGCTTCAGGTAGTCGGGCCCGAAGAGGCTCGCCGAGTGGTAGTTGCCGGCGTAGACGATCTCCTGCCACTGGCGGATCATGCCCAGCTTCTTGTTGTCGAGCAGGGCGATCTTGACCGGGATGCGGTCCTGCACGAGCGTGGCCAGCTCCTGGAGCGTCATCTGGAAGCCGCCGTCGCCGGCGATGGCCCAGGTCTCCTTGTCGGGCCGGCCGAGGGCGGCGCCCATGCCGGCCGGCATGCTGTAGCCCATCGTGCCCAGGCCGGCCGAACTGAGGTGCGAGTTCGGGCGGCGGAAACCCGCGTAGCGCGCCAGCCACATCTGGTTCTGGCCGACGTCGGCCACGAGCGTCGCATCGTGGTTGGTCAGCTCGCCGATCCTGGCCACGACGAAGTCGGCCGAGAGCAGGCCGTCGCGCCAGGCGCCCGACCCGTGCCAGCTCGACCTCTCCGACTCGCGTCGCCACTCGGCCAGCTCGGCGAAGAAGGCGGCGCGGTCTTCGGCGCGGCGCTCCTTGACCAGCGGCAGCAGCGCGCGCAGGACGCGTCCCACGTCGCCCACGATGGGCACGTCCACGGCCACGTTCTTGCCGATCTCGCTGGGATCGATATCGACGTGGATGATCCGCGCGCCGGGGGCATAGGTGCTGACCTTGCCCGTGACGCGGTCGTCGAAGCGCATGCCCAGCGCGATGAGCAGGTCGGCCGACTGGATGGCCTTGTTGACGTGCTTCCAGCCGTGCATGCCCATGTAGCCGTAACTCAACGGGTGCGTCTCGTCCATGGCGCCGATGCCCAGCAGCGTGTGAGCGACGGGGATCTGCGTCTTCTCCGCGAACGCCCGCAGGTCGTCCCAGGCCTCGGCGATGAGGATGCCGTGGCCGGCCAGGATGACCGGGCGCTGGGCATGGTCGATCTCCCTGGCCGCCACCTTCAGCTGGCGAGGGTGGCCGTCGAAGTTGGGCTTGAAGCCGGGCAGCCCGGCGGCGACCTCGTCGTCGGAGGGATGCGGCGCCAGCGTCTCCTGCTGCAGCGCGTCCTTCGTGATGTCCACGTGGACGGGGCCGGGGCGGCCGGTGCGGGCGATGTAGAAGGCCTCGGCCAGGACGCGCGGCAGGTCGTCCGCGTTGCGCACGAGGTAGTTGTGCTTGGTCATCGGCAGCGTGATGCCGGTGATGTCGATCTCCTGGAAGGCGTCCTTGCCGATGAGCGCCGCGGGCACGTTGCCGGTGATGGCCACGACCGGGATCGAGTCGAGCTGCGCGGTGGCGAGGCCGGTGACGAGGTTCGTCGCGCCGGGGCCGGAGGTGCCCATGCACACGCCGACCCTCCCCGTCGCGCGCGCGTAGCCGTCGGCGGCGTGGGCCGCGCCCTGCTCATGGCGCACGAGGACGTGGCGCAGGTCGGGGTAGTCGCCGAAGACGTCGTAGAGCGGCAGGATCACGCCGCCCGGATAGCCGAAGAGGACGTCGGCGCCCTGCCGCAGCAGCGCCTCGCAGACGACGTCCGCGCCGATGCGCGTCCGGCCGCGCGGCTTGGCCTCGTGGAGCATCGCCGAGCGGGCGCGCTCGACCGCGGCCGCGGCGGGCGTGCCGGCGGCCGGCACATGCCTGCCGCTCTGGCGCTTCGTGATGGTCATCGCGTGGTTGGTGCCTCCGGTTGCGTCCGTGTCATCGCTGCGTCTGTGTCATCGCTTGCGTCCTTCGCGCCTCGTGTCAACGAAAAGACCCCCGCCTCCCGGCGAGGGTCCCGTTGGGTCCTGACGTGGTGCCGTCGCTAGCGGCGTTCCCCTCGTCTCCCACCGGGCTCCCGCCGGGAGCCGGTAATGAGGCCGACAAGGCCAAGAAGGCCGAGGCCGAGGAGCCGGAGGAGGTCGAGGGGAGCGAGGGGGGAGAGTTCACCGGCGGGGATCGTGTCGCGGAAGCGCACGGGCACACGCCGACCGTCCGTCGTGACGACGACGGCGACGAGCTCGCGGCTCTCGTTCGACAGGTCCACGCTTCTTCTCCCGGTTAGGCGGTCCGCGGAGTCTAGACG
>JBGPMJ010000105.1:0-8213 GCA_041486935.1 Candidatus Limnocylindria bacterium
CGCGACTGGGTCGACGACCACCGATCGCGGATCCTGGCCGAAGCCGCCCGTCTGGCCGCGCGGCCAGCGCTCGGGGAGGGGCGTCCGGTCCCGCTCGGTGGCCTGGCCCACGCACTCACCATGGCGCCGCTCCCCGGGGAGAGGCGGCGGACGCGGATCGTCCACGACGACAGCACCGAGCCGACGTTGCGGGTCGAGGTCGCCCGCGACGACGAGCGGACGCTCCCCGGCATCCTCGAGCCCTGGCTGCGCGCCGAGGCCCGCGACGCGTTCGAGCGGCGCATCGCCGTCCGTGCCCGCGATCTGGGCGTCGAGCCACGGGGCCTGGCCGTGCGCGACCAGCGCAGCCGCTGGGGCAGCGCCTCGCGCCATGGCACGGTCTCCTTCAACTGGCGCCTGGTCCTGACCCCGGCCGCGGTCCTCGACTACGTCGTGGTGCATGAGCTGGCGCACCTGCGCGAGTTCGGGCACGGCAGCGGCTTCTGGCGCCTCGTGCGGGACCACGTGCCCGAGGCCGATGCCGCACGGCGCTGGCTGCGCGCTCACGAGCCGGAGCTGCGGGCGGCACTCGATCGATGAAGCCGCTCCCATGACCCACGCGCTCCGGCGCGTCCTCGCCCCGGCGACGCTGCTCGTCCTGGCGCTGGGAGCCGTGCTCCTGCTCGGGCTGTCGGTCCTCCTCGGGCCCTTCGGCCCGTTCGTTCCCGCCCCTGTCAAGGCCGCCGGCAACGACTACGTCGGCATCGATGCCCTCGACGACTTCTTCGCGCCCGAGGTGGTCCGTGTGCCCGTCGGAACCGCGGTCGAGTGGGACATGGCCGGACGCAACCCGCACACGGTCACCGCCGACGACGGCTCGTACGACTCGGGCATCCTGCAGCCCGGCGAGGAGTACGCACGGAGGTACGACAAGCCCGGCGTCTACCCGTACTTCTGCACGCTCCACGGCGCGGCCGGCGGCAAGGGCATGTCAGGGGTCGTGGTTGTCGGCGACGTCCCGCTGCCGACCGAGCAGGGTGACGGCGCGGGCCCCGGCCGTGAGCCCGTCCCGACCGAGCCCGGGAAGACCATCCGCGTGCCTGCAGACGCGTCCACCATCCAGGCCGGCGTGGATGCCGCACGCCCGGGCGACCTCGTCCTCATCTCGCCCGGTGTCTACCACGAGGCGGTGCACGTCTTCACGCCCTACCTGACCATTCGCGGCACGGACCGCAATGCGGTGATCCTCGACGGCGAGTTCAAGCTGCCCAACGGGATCCACGTCATCGAGGCGGACGGCGTGGCCGTCGAGAACATGAGCGCCCGCCACTACCAGCTCAACGGCTTCTACTGGACCGGCGTCTTCGGCTACCGAGGCTCGTACCTGAGCGCGTCGGCGAACGGCGACTACGGCATCTACGCCTTCGCCTCCGTCTATGGGCGGTTCGAGCACTCCTACGCCAGCGGCAGCCCCGATTCGGGCTTCTACATCGGCCAATGCCAGCCCTGCCATGCGGTCATCGACGATGTCCTTGCTGAAGGCAACGCCCTGGGTTTCTCGGGCACGAACGCCGGTGGCGACCTGGCCATCGTCAACTCCGAGTGGCGCGACAACCTGGCCGGCATCGTGCCCAACACGCTCGACTCGGAGCTGCTCGCGCCGCAGGCCGGCGTGCTCATCGCGGGCAACTGGATCCACGACAACAGGAACCTGCTGGCGCCGACGAAGCGGCTCGAATCCCCCAGCTTCGGCAACGGCATCATCCTCGCCGGCGGGCGCGACAACGTCGTGCGCGGCAACTACGTCGACGACCACGCCACGTACGGGATCGCCGTGCTGCCCAACCTCGATGCCAACCTGTGGGCCACCAGCGGCAACCACATCGAGGGCAACGTCGTCGAGCGGTCGGGCCGGGCCGACCTCGCCCTGGGCGCGCCGAGCGAGGGCGGCGACTGCTTCGCCGGCAACCGCCACCAGACGAGCATGCCGCCGGCGATCGAGCTGCTCAACGGCTGCGGGTCCCTGCTGCCCGCGTCGTTCGGAGAGCCCGGCGTGACGTTCGGGCTCCTGGAGCGCTTCGCCCAGGCCCTCGGCGGCGACTATCCGCGCAACGACTGGCAGGCCCAGCCCGACGCGCCGGCGCAACCTTCCATGCCCGATTCCGAGACGACCCCGGTCGTCCTCGCTGTGCCCGAGTCGGCCGTGCCCGGCCCCTACGAGATCCGTCCCCTCAGCGCCATCCCTGCCGTCGCCCTGATCGACGGCATCCACGTACCGGAGGTCACGATCATGGGCGTCCCCCTCGCGACCACGCCGTTCGGCCTGCTCATCGGCTTCTACGGTTATGTCTTCCCGCTCATCCTGCTCGCCACCTGGGTCGCGGTGGCGATCTGGGACCTCGTCCGCCGCGAGGACTTGAGCACCCGCCGGACCGTGGCCTGGATGGCGTTCGTGCTCGTCGTCCCGCTCCTCGGTCCGGTCGTCTACCTCGCCTTCGGGCGCTCGCCCATCAAGCGCGCGGTGCGCGTGACGCTCGTCGGTGGCGCGCTCCTCGCCTACCTCGCGGTGGCGGTCGTGGGCTTCATCCTCCAGACGGGCTAGCGTGTCCGCTGACCCAGCTCGCAGCGAGGCGGCCCGTCGTGGTCTGAACGCGACGTCCCGCCGGCGTCGGCGGTGCGACCAGGTGTCGAAGAGGGATGGTGGAGATGAGGGGACTCGAACCCCTGACCCCCGCGATGCGAACGCGGTGCTCTCCCAGCTGAGCTACATCCCCACGGCTGCCGGAGTATAGCAAGGCACGTCCGCGGCCCTGTCGGCGCGGGCCACCGTCGCGTTGTTTCTGGGAGAACAACAGCGCCGGGGCTGCCGCTCAAGAACCCTGCGTCCTACCCCGGCAGGCTGAACCAGAAGCGCGTGCCGGCCGGTGACGACTCCACGCCCACCCGGCCGCCGCTCGCCTCGATGAGCTGCTTGACGATGGCCAGCCCGATGCCCGCGCCCCCGCGCGCCCGGTCGCGCGACTTCTCCACGCGATAGAAGCGCTCGAAGACGCGGGCCAGGTCGGCCTCGGGGATCGGCTCGCCGGTGTTGGCCACGCCGACCAGCACGCTCTCCGGCCGCGCCTCGCCGCTGACGACGACACGGCCGCCGTCGGGCGTGTAGCGGACGGCGTTCTGCAGCAGGTTCGCCAGCACTTGTGCGAGGTGGTCCGGGTCGCCCCGCGCCGGCAGCGGCGAGGGCCAGCGGCGCTCCACCACCACGCCGCGCGCCTCGAGCGCCGGTCGGACCAGCTCCACGGACGCCTCGAGGACCCCGCCCAGGTCGAGGTCGATCGGCCGCGCCGGGCGCTCGCCACCTTCACCTTCGGCCAGATCGTCGAGGGAGCGGGCCAACCGGACCAGTCGGTCGGCCTCCTCCCAGAGTGAGTCGTACGTGGCGCGGTCGGCCTGGATGACGTCGTCGCGCAGCGCCTCGAGGTAGCCCTGCAGGTTCGTCAGCGGCGTGCGCAGCTCGTGGGCGGCGTTGGCGATGAAGTCGCGCCGCATGCGCTCCTGTTCCTCGAGCGAGGCGGCCATCTGGTTGAACGAGTCGGCCAGCGAGATTAGCTCCTCCGGTCCCTCGCGCGGTACCCGCGCGGCGTAGTCGCCGTCGGCGATGCGTCGAGCCGCGGCGCCCACTTCCTCGAGGGGCTGGGCCAGCCGCCGGGCCAGGACCATCGCGAGCACCACGGCCAGCACCGCGGCGATGACCACCGCCGCGACGAGGACCCCGCGCACCGACTGGTCGAACATCGCCTGGGCGGCCTCGGCCGTCTCGCCGTGGGCCATCATCAGCGCCTCGAAGGCGTCGGCGCCCACCACGGCCACGCCCACGGCCAGGACGAGGACGGCCAGCCCCGCCGGCGCAAGCGCCGCGAGGGCGATGCGCGCCGCCAGGCCGCGGGCGGATCGCCGCTTCACGGGACCGGTGCCGCCCGATAGCCGACGCCGCGCACCGTGGCCACGTAACGCGGCGCGTCGGCGCGGTCGCCCAGCTTGTCGCGCAGCCGCCCGATGTGGACGTCGACCGTGCGGTCGAGCACCTCGGCCTCGTCATGGCCGTAGACCGCGTCGAGCAGCTGGTCGCGGGTCAGCACACGCCCCTCGGCGGCGACGAGGGTGGCCAGGAGCCGGAACTCGACGTTCGTGAGCGGCACGATGCGCTCGCCTCGACGTACCTCGAACCGCTCGGGGTCGATCGTCAGGTCGGCCTGGCGAAGCGGCCCGCGGCCCATGGCCAGCTCGGACCCGGGGGTCGGCCTCATCGTGGTCGCTCGGGTCCGGCGCAGGATGGCCCGCACGCGGGCAGCCAGCTCGGCCGGGCTGAAGGGCTTGGGCAGGTAGTCGTCGGCGCCCGCCAGCAGGCCGTGGATGCGGTCCGGCACCGAGCTGCGCGCGGTGAGCATGAGGATCGGCGTGTCGCCCTCGGCGCGGATACGGCGGCAGACCTCGTAGCCGTCCAGCTCGGGCAGCATGAGGTCGAGGACGACGAGGTCGGGCTGCTCGGCGTCGAAGGTGGCCAGCGCCTGGCGGCCATCGTGGGCGGCCACGACCCGGTGCCCGTCGCGCTCGAGGTAGGCGCGCACGAGCTGCACGATCTTGCGGTCGTCGTCCACGACGAGGACGGTGCTGGGGAGGCGGGCCATCGCGCTCATGCTAGCCGCGGAGTCTAGGCACGACCGATGACGGGGCCGTGACGGCCCGGCCGGCTCTTGACTAGTAGAACGTTTGTTCTATCATGGACCGGGCCATGACGACGATCCCGGTCCGGCCCGACGAGCCTCTCGGGGGCGCCCTCGCCCGCCTCGAGGCGCGCTGGGGGAGCGCCGCGATCCAGCTGGGCAGCGGACGGCGGGTCGACGACCGACCGACCGACAGCAGGGCCCCGACCTCCGGCGCCCTCGCCCTCCTCCCGGCGCCCCGGCTCGAACCGACGCCGGCCTCGAGCAGCGCCCCGAACGCCGAGGTCGTCTCGACCGGCTTCCCGGCGCTCGATGCGATCCTCGGCACGGGCGGCCTGCCGCGCCGTGCCGCCGCGTCCTTCCGCGGCGATGCCTCCTCGGGCAAGACGACGCTCGCGCTGCGTTGCGTCACGACCGCCCAGGCGGCCGGCGGCATCGTCGCCTGGCTGGACCTCGGCCGTGCCTTCGACCCGCTGGAGGCGGCGGCGCGCGGCGTGGACCTGCGCTGGCTCGTCGTGCTCCGACCGAGCGACCCGGAAGAGGGGCTTCGGCTGGCCGGCGCGCTCGTTTCGGGGCGTGCGGTCGACCTGCTCGTGCTCGACCTGCCGCCGCGCCTCCCGGCGACCCACGAGGCGCTCATCCGCCGCCTCGCCGCCCACGCCCGGCGGATCGGCGTGCAGGTGCTCGTCCTGGAGCCGGTCAGCCTCGCCGCGCCGCTCCACGGCGCCCTCGCGGAGGCGGCCGGCGTGCGCTTGGAGCTCCAACGTTCGGGCTGGATCCGGCTCGGGCGGGACGTCGTCGGGCAGCGCACGGCGGTGACCGTGGCCAAGAACCGTTTCGGGCCGCCGGGCCGGCGCGCGGAGCTGGAGATCCGCTACCTCGACGACGGGGAGCGGACGTCCGGCGTGGCCCACCTCCTCGACGCCGCGAGCGAGGCGGGTGGGGAGGACACCGGCCCACCGCGCGCCCTTGCGCCGCCCGCCCCGTCGGGCGCCGCGCCGCGCCACGTCCAGATGCCCCCGATCCCGCTCGTGACTGCCGACCATGCGCCTCCTCCACCTCGTCTGGCCCCATCTCCCACTCCGCCTCGAGCTCGTCCGTCGGGGGCTGCCCTGGACGCCGGAGGTGCCGCTCGTCCTCGGCGGGCAGCCCTGGGACCCGGGCACGGTCCTCGACCGGAGTCCGGCCGCGGCGCGCCTGGGCGTGCGGCCCGGCCAACCGCTGGGAGCCGCCCATAAGCTCGCCCCGGAGGCGACCTTCCTGACGGCCGACCCGCCGGCCTATCGGACGGCCTTCGAGGCCGCGCTCGAGGCGCTGGCCGCCTTCACGCCCGCCCTCGAGGGCGAGGCCGACCCGGCCGCACCGGCCTTCGGGCGGGCGATCCTGGGCATCGAGGGCCTCGATCGGCTGTGGGGCGACGAGGCGACGCTCACCGCGCGGGTCCGGGCGGCCGTGGCGCCGCTCCTGCCCGCGGAGCCACGGATGGGGATCGGCAACACCCGTTTCGGGGCGGCCGTGGCGGCCGTGCTGGCGACGAGGGACGCGCCGCTCGTCGCCATCCCGCCGGGCGGCGCGGTGGAGGAGGCGGACTTCCTGGCGCCGCTGCCCATCGGCCTCCTGCCCGCGCCCGAGCTGGAGCCGCGCTTCGCGCTCTTCGGGCTGCGCCGCATGGGGGAGCTGGTCGCGCTGCCGCGCTCGGCGGTCGTGGCCCGTTTCGGCTC
Organism: Candidatus Limnocylindria bacterium; assembly: GCA_041486935.1. GTDB lineage: Bacteria > Chloroflexota > Limnocylindria > Limnocylindrales > CSP1-4 > CSP1-4. Next base: position 6,422 of record JBGPMJ010000105.1, read on the forward strand.
GCTCGGCGGAGAGCTCCACGACCTCGCCCGCGGCCTGGACGGTCGGCCGCTCCGCCCTCGTCGCCCGATCGAGCGGCTGCGCGCGGACGCGGAGCTGGACCCGCCGGTGGAGAGCCGCGACGCGCTGCGCTTCGTCCTGCACCACCTCTCCGGCGCGCTCTGCGCGCAGCTCGCGGCGCGTGGCGCGGGCGCCGCGAAAGCGATCTTGGAGCTGGAGCTGGAGCGCGGCGCGCCGCTGCGCATCGAGCAGGTCCTGCCCGAGCCGGTGGCGCTGCCGGAGCTCGTGGAGCGCCTCCTCGTGGCCCGCTTGGAGGCGACGGTCCTGCCCGCCCCAGCCACGCGCCTGGCCCTCGAGCTGGACGGGACGGCACCGCAGGCGGGCACGCAGCTGAGCCTCTTCACGCCGCAGTCGGCGGGGGCCGATCGCCTGGCCTGGCAGCTGGCCGGCCTCGCCATCCGCTTCGGGCCCGGGCGCATCTGGCGGGTCGAACTGCGCGACCCGGAAGCGCCGCTGGCCGAAGGGCGCGTGGCCTGGACGGCCGCGGGGGAGGGGACGACGTGACCCGCCTGCTCGGCCGCCTGCCGCGCATCGAGGTCGACTGCGACGCTCTCGGTCGCCCGTCACGCCTGCGCTGGGAAGGCTGGAGCGAGCCGGTCGAGGTCTGCAACCAGTGGCGTGTCGAGGAGGCCTGGTGGCGTCACCCCATCCAGCGCGACTACTACAAGGTCGCCGGGCCGCGCCTCCTCGCGCTAGTCTATCGCGACGGGGCCGACGGGACCTGGCACCTCGAGCGCGTCTACGACTGAACGGGGAGGACGACTCGACCCCGGGGGAGACCGGGGTCGAGTCGAAGGAGGAGGGACATCCGACCGCCTGGCTCGAAGAGGAGGAGAGCCCGGAGCCAGGGCGATCGGACGGCCATCAGCACGAGGCTGCGACCAGATGACGACCGGACCCGGGGACGTGTGACGTGCGCCCGGCGACGATGTGTCGGGCGCCCCGGTCAGGCGGGGATGGCGCCGACCACGAGGACGATCACGAAGATGGCGAGGACGAGGGCGAGGAGGCCCGCGCCGAGGACGTCGCGCCAGGTGAGCTGCATGCGCTGAGGATAGGCCTTCGCGAGCCCCTCAGTCCGGCGTGGGCTGCTCGGCCTCGTGGCGCCGGCGCTGCGCTTCGAGGAGCGGCGCCAGCGGCCCGTAGCCGGGCGAGATCTCCGGCGGCGGCAGGCCCGGCACCTCCCGCGGCGCCCCGTTCTCGAACAGCGACAGGACGCGCAGCGGATCGATCCGCTCGCGGGCGCTGACCGGGTAGCGCCAGCGCTCCACGAGGTCGGGGGCGACGGGCAGCCAGGCTCCGTCCATGCGGATCAGGCCGTAATGGAGATGGCAGCCGGTGGCGTGGCCGGTGGACCCCTCGCGGCCGATGCGCTGGCCGGCCTCGACCTGGTCACCCTTGGTCACCAGCGCGAGGCTGAGGTGGACGTAGATGCTGCGGTAGCCGTTGCCGTCGTCGATGACGACGACGATGGGAAAGGCGGCCGTGGACAGCTGGCGTTTCGCGGCCAGGTCGTAGAAGGCATCGGGCGGCTCGTCGAAGCCGAGGTAGCCCTCGTACCGGCGACCCGCGTAGAGGACCGTCCCCGCGTGCGCGGCACTGACCGTGTCGCCGCAGTACGTGGCGATGTCGATGCCGTCGTGGACGCGCTGACCGTCGATGACGAAGAAGCCGCTGTCGGTGGGGGCGAACCAGGTCGTGACACGGCCGCCGAGGACCGGCCAGCGGTAGCCG
>JBGPMJ010000106.1:0-8185 GCA_041486935.1 Candidatus Limnocylindria bacterium
ACGGCGGAACAGCGGCGCCTGGTGACGACGCTGAAGTACGGCGCCCTGCCGCTCGCCCTCAGGGAGCTGACCTTCAAGTCGATCAACGCCACGCTCGGCGCGGAGTTCCTGGCCGCGAGCATCCTGGCCGGCCTCATCGGCATCGGGCTCGTCTTCCTCTTCATGCTCCTGCACTACCGGCTGCCCGGCGCGGTGGCCTGTTTCGCGCTGGTCTACTACGGGGTCGTCGTCTACGCCATCTTCCGCTTCGTGCCGGTCACCCTGACCTTGGCCGGCGTGGCCGGCTTCGTCCTCTCGGTGGGCATGGCCGTGGACGCCAACATCCTCATCTTCGAGCGGACGAAGGAGGAGCTGCGCGCGGGCAAGACGATCACGACGGCCATCGAGGCCGGCTTCAACCGCGCGTGGAACTCCATCCTCGACTCCAACGTGTCGAGCCTCATCACCGCCGGCATCCTGTACTACTTCGGGTCATCGACGATCCGCGGCTTCGCCCTCGTCCTGATCGTCGGCGTGCTGGTCTCCATGTTCACGGCCATCACCGTCAGCCGCAGCATCCTGCGCTGGGTCGTGCGCCGCCCCTGGGCGCGCCGTGCGGGGCTCTACGGCATGCGCGAGGACGAGTTCATGGCCACGGCGCCGCGGGCCCGCGCGCGGGAGGCGGGGGCGCGTGTTTGACCTGATCGGCAAGCGCCGCTGGTTCTTCCTCTTCAGCGGCCTGATCACGATCCCCGGCCTCATCTTCATCATCCTGACCCCGTTGTCGGGCGGTAAGGCCGGGCTCGCCTTCTCCATCGACTACACCGGGGGCACCATCTGGGAGGTCCACTTCCGTGACAGGACGCCCGACCCGACAGCCGTCCTGGCGGTGCTCGCCGACCAGGGCATGAAAGACTCCGCGGTCGTCATCACCCAGGGCCCCAGGGGGGAGTACGTGCGGCTGACCATGCCGCCGATCGGGCTCATCGAGGCCCAGGCGAGCCCGACGCCCGGCCCGACCGTGACGCCCGCACCCAGCGTATCCGCGAGCCCATCCTCCGGCGCCTCGGGCTCACCGAGCGGCTCGGCCTCGCCGGCGGCGAGTCCCAGCGCTGCACCGAGCCCGAGCGCAAGCCCCAGCCCGACGCCGGTCAACGCGGGCATCCAGCTGCCCACGACCGGCAAGTCGGGCGAAGTGGCGGCGGCGCTCGAGGCCGCCTTCGGACCCATCGACGACGTATCGCAGGCGACGGCTGTCGGGCCGATCATCAGCCGCGATCTCATCAACCAGGCGCTGCTGCTCATCCTCGTAGGCTCGGCCGGCATCCTGGCCTGGATCACCCTGCGCTTCCACGACGTGCGCATGGGCGTCACCGCGCTGGTGGCGCTGCTCCACGACGTCATCGTCGTGGTCGGCGTCTTCGCCATCCTGGGCACGTTCTTCGGCGTCCAGATCGACGCCCTTTTCGTGACCGCCATGCTGACGGTCATCGGCTTCAGCGTGCACGACACGATCGTCGTCTTCGACCGGATCCGCGAGAACCGCTTCCGGCACGCCGGGGAGCCGTTCTCGGCGATCGTCAACCACAGCCTGCTGCAGACGCTGGGCCGCTCGATCAACACCTCGATGACGGTGGTGCTGACGCTGACCGCGCTGCTGCTCTTCGGCGGGGAGGCCATCCGCGTCTTCGTCCTGGCCCTGCTCATCGGCATCGTCTCCGGGACTTACTCGTCGATCTTCAACGCGAGCCCGCTCCTCGTCGTCTGGCACGAGCGCGACGAGCGGCGGCGCCAGGCGCAGCTGACGGCCGCCCGCGCCGTCCGCTAAGCCGGGGTCGAGCGGCGCGTGGCATCCTCGGCCGCGATGACGACGCCCCACCCCACCCATCGCTGGCGGCTCCCCGAGACCCCGCGACTCGAGCCCGCATTCCTCGCCGACGGCGCCCGGCGTGGCCTTTCCGAGCGGACGCTGCACATCCTGGCCGCCCGTGGCCACGCCGGCCCCGGCGACCTGGCCGCCTTCTTCGATCCGCCTGCCGCCACGCTGCACGACCCCGGGCTGCTGCCCGACGCGGCGGCCGTGCGGGCGCGCATCGCGCGGGCGCTGGATGCGGCCGAGCGCGTGCTCGTCTTCGGCGACTTCGACGCCGACGGCCTGACCGGCCTGGCCATCATGGTCATCGCGCTGCGTGCGCTCGGCCTGGACACGGCGCCGTACGTGCCCGATCGCCGTGCCGAGGGTCACGGCCTGTCGCTGGCGGCCGTGGAGCGCGCCCGGGCCGAGGGACGCACGCTCATCGTCACGGTGGACACCGGCACGACGAGCGTGGCCGAGATCGCGGCCGCCGGCGCGGCCGGCATCGATGTCATCGTCACGGACCATCACCACGTGCCCGCGCGGCTCCCCGATGCGGTCGCGGTCGTCAATCCCCACCGACCGGGGAGCCTCTATCCCGATCCCCGTCTGGCCGGCACCGGCGTGGCCTTCAAGGTGGCCCAGTTGCTGCTCGCCGATCGGCCCGGCGGCGCCGCCGCGGCGCTCGCGCTGGCCGACCTGGCGACGATCGGCACGGTCGCCGATGTGGCGCCCATGGTCGGCGAGAATCGGGCCATCGCGCGCCTGGGGCTGGAGCTGCTGCGCAGCGCGCCCCGCCCGGGGCTGGCCGCTCTCCTGGCCGCGGCGAAGGTGGCGCCGGAGACCGTCGACCTGGACACGATCGGCTATGTCATCGCTCCGCGGCTGAACGCGGGTGGCCGGGTGGGCGACGCGGAGACGGCCGCGCACCTGCTGCTGGCGGCCACCGTGGCCGAAGCCGAGCCGCTCGCGGCGGAGCTCGAGACGGCCAATCGGACGCGCCGCGAGATGACCGCGACGGCGCTCGCCGAGGCGCGCACGATCGCCGACAGGGACCCGGCCGCGGCCGCGGTGGTCATCGCCGGCGACTGGCCCGTGGGCATCATCGGCCTCGTCGCCGGGCGCCTGGCGGAGGAGCGCGGCCGGCCGGCCGTGGTCGTCTCCAGCGGCGTGGACCCTTGGCGCGGCTCGGCGCGCTCGGCCGGCGGGTTCGACCTCGCGGCCGCCTTCGACGCCTGTGCCGACGACTTCGAGCGACATGGCGGCCACCCGCAGGCCGCCGGCTGCAACCTGCTCGACGGGCACTTCGACGCCTTTCGTGCGCGCTTCCTGCGCCTTGCCGCGGAGGCGGCCCCGGCCGATCCCCGGCCCCAGCTCCGTCTCGATCTCGCGGTGGTCGCCGGGGAGGTGGACTACCGGCTGCACGGCGACGTCCAGGCGCTGGAGCCGACCGGACCGGGCAACCCCCGGCCGCTGGTGGGCGTCGCGGGGATGACCGTCGTCCGCGCCCGAGCGGCGAACGGCGGGCACGCCCAGCTGACCTTGCGCAAGGGCCGCGAGGTCATCGATGGGATCGCCTTCGATCGCGGCGACCTGGCCGGGCTCCTGGCTGAGGGCGATGTGATCGATCTCGTCGCCTACCTGGTGAGCCGGACGTTCGGTGGCTACGAGACGCTCCAGCTGGAGATCGTCGACGCGGCGCCCGAGGGGACACTGGAACGCGCTCGGGCGGCCGGGGCCACGGTGCCCGGGTGAGGGAGGCGCCGCGACCGCCGGATCGGCGCGATGGGCGCCCTCACCTCGTGCTCGACCGCAGCGCCGCCGCGCCGCTCCTGTCGCTGGCCGGCCTGGTCGTGGCCGCGGCCTTCAGCCTCGGCCTCTTCTTCGGGCGCTTCGACCTCGGCATCGGCGGCGGTCCGGGCGGTGAGGGCGGGTCGCGCACGCCGAACCCCAGCGTCGTCTTCACACCGGCGCCCTCGCCCGACGCGACACCCGCGTTCGTCGGCACCATCCTGTTCGCCCAAGGGGGGAGCATCTGGTCGATCAGCGGCCGCGAGGTCCGCCGGATCTCCTCGGGCAGCCAGGACTCGATGCCGGCCTGGACACCCGATGGCCAGTCCATCGTCTTCATCGAGACGCGCACCCGTGACGCGCGCGTGCCCACGGGCGGTCGCTACCAGACGTACATCCTCGACTACCCCTCGGTCATGCGCATGACCGCCGCGGGCACCGAGCGCACCGTCATCAAGGACGGGCTCATCAAGCTCACGGGCGGCTCGGACCGCTACTACTTCACCTGGCTCCTGCAGCCCGACATCAGCCCGGACGGGCAGACCATCGCCCTCGTGAGCGATGCGCCCAAGCCGTTCGACCAGGACGTCACCCTCAGCCTGCTGCCGATGACGGGCGGCGCGGTGGACAACCTGGGCGTGAGCCAGGAGCCGCCGCTGGGTCACAACGACCCCGACTGGAGCCCGGACGGCACGCGCCTCGCGTTCACCTACAACGCCCGCGACGCCTCACTCGGGACGCCCAGGATCGGCATCTTGACCCTGAAGGGCGCCAAGCTGCGCTTCCTCACCGGCGGCGGGTACGCGCAGCCGTCCTGGTCGCCCGACGGCCGCTTCCTGGCCGCGGTGCACACGACCGGCGACGGTCGTGACATCGTCATCGTGCGCGTCAAGGACGGGGCGGTCCTGGACCGTTTCACGTCCGACGGTCGGAGCTTCGCCCCCGCCTGGTCGCCCGACGGGAGCGGGATCGCGTATCTGAACATCACCGGGGAAGGCGTCGATCTGCGGCTGTTGCTGCTCGGGCCGTCCGCTGCAGCTGGAGGGGCGCCGACGCTGCGGGACGACATCGCCCTCACCGCCGACAGCCGGCTCGACCCCGGGTCGCGCCCGTCGTGGTTCATCCCGGCCGCGCTGCTGCCCACGCCGTCGCCGTCGGCGGCCCCGTCGGGCTCGGGATCTCCGGCCGGCTCGAGATCCCCCGCGGGCTCGGCCGCGCCGAGCGTCGCCCCCTAGCCGGGAGCCGCACGTGACGCCCTTCCTGGCGCGGCTCGACCGGCGCATCCGGGAGACCGGGACGTGCCTCTGTCTGGGCCTGGACCCCGATCCCGGAGCGCTGCCGCAGGGCTTCGCGCGGGACGTGACGGGCGTCGAACGGTTCGCCGCGCTCGTGCTCGATGCCGCCCTCCCGTATGTTGCGGCCGTCAAGCCGAACCTCGCCTTCTTCGAGGCGTTCGGCAGCGCCGGCCTGGCCGCCCTGGAGCGGCTGCGCGCGCGCATCCCGGCCGGCGTGCCGGTCATCGCCGACGCGAAGCGCGGCGACATCGGGAGCACGGCGGCGCGCCAGGCGACCGCGCTCTACGACGTGCTCGGCGCCGACGCCGTGACCGTCAGCCCGTACCTCGGCGCCGAGGCCATCGAGCCGCTGCTCGGGCGCCCCGACCGGTTCGTGTACGTCCTGTGCCGGACGTCCAATCCCGGCGCGGCGGAGTTCCAGGCCCTCGAGGTGGGCGCCGATGCGGCCACCGGTCGCCCTGCCGAGCCGCTCTACCGGCGCGTGGCCGCCCACGCTGCCCGGTGGCACGAGCGGTTCGGTACGGTGGGCCTGGTCGTCGGGGCCACGGCACCGTCCGAGCTCGCGGCGGTCAGGGCCGTCGCGCCGGCGCTGGCCTTCCTCGTTCCCGGCGTCGGGGCGCAGGGGGGCGACCTGCCGGCGGTGCTCGACCACGGGCCCGCCGTCGCGGGGAGGGCCGGGGCGACCGCCGCCGGCGCGCTGCTGGTCAACGTGTCGCGCGGTATCGCTGCCGCGGCACTCGGCCGGGACGACGCGGCGGCGGCCGTGGCGACCGCCGCCCAGGAGTGGTCGAAGCGGCTCGCGGTGCTACGATAACCGTCGCGCTGCGCGGCCCGACCGCGCCGCCAGACAGGAGTCCACACCGACGATGCCCTTCAACATCGGTCCCGGCGAGTTGCTGCTGATCCTGGCCATCGCGCTGCTCGTCATCGGCCCCGGCCGCTTGCCGGAGGTCGGCGCCGCCCTGGGCAAGTCGCTGCGCGAGTTCCGCAAGGCGACATCGGAGGCCCAGGAGGCGGTGAGCGTCCAGCCGCGGCCGAATGAACTGCGCCAGCCGGCGCAGCCGAATGTGCCCGCCCCGGCCTCGCCGCCCGCAGCCGAGGCCGCAACCGAGGGATCAGCCGCGGCCAGCGACGAGCCGACCGCGCAGGCCTGATCGGGTCCGGCCCGGTCGAGATGGCTGAGATCGAGGTCGACCGGCAGGCCGAGTCGGGACTGCCCGTCGTCGTGAACCCGCCACCCTCCGTAGCGGAGGACAAGGCCGAGAGCGGCGTCATGACGCTCGTGGACCACCTCGTCGAGCTGCGCCGGCGCCTCTTCATCGGCATCCTCGCGCTGGTCATCGGCTCGATCATCGGCTTCGTCATCTCGGACCGCGTGCTGGAGATCCTTCGCGCGCCGATCGGTGACCATAAGCTGATCTACCTCGAGCTCGGCGGCGCGTTCGCGATCCGGCTCAAGCTCGGCGTCCTGGTGGGCGTCGCGCTGGCCTTCCCGGTCATCGCCTGGCAGCTCTGGGCATTCGTCGCACCCGGCCTGACGTCCCACGAACGACGCGTCGCCCGACCCTGGGTGCCGCTCATGGTCGTCTTCTTCCTGCTCGGCGTCGGCGTTGCCTACGCCATCCTGCCCGCCGCGGCGGCGTTCCTGCGCAGCTTCGAGATCCCGGGGGTGCTGGAGTCGATGCTCACCGCGGAGGCCTACTTCGGCTTCGTGACCATGCTGTTCCTGGCCTTCGGCGCGGTCATGCAGTTCCCCATCGTCATCGTCGTGCTCAACCGCATCGGCCTGCTGTCGGTGGCGCGATTGCGCGCCAGCCGGCGCTACGTGCTGCTCGGCATCGTCATCTTCGCCGTCGTCGTGACCCCCGGCGGCGACCCGGTCAGTCCCTCGGTCATGTCGGCCGTCATGTACGGCTTGTACGAGCTGACGATCCTCATGCTCGGCCGGACGGGCCAGCGCGCCCCCGCCGCCGATGCCTGATCGCGCGCAGCACGTCGCGGTCATCAGCGGTCTCTCCGGCGCGGGGAAGACGGCCACGAGCAAGCTCTTCGAGGACCTCGGCTACACCGTCGTGGACAACTTGCCCGCCGAGCTCGTGCCCGGCCTGGCCGAGCTCGTCGCGTCGGAGCCCGGACGCTTCGAGCGCGTGGCCATCGTCCTAGACGTCCGCTCGGGAGATCCTCGCGTGGCGCTCGGCGCGGTCCTCGGTGCACTGGAGGGGCGGGGCATCGCGCCGCAGGTCTTCTTCCTCGAGGCTCGCGACGATGTGCTCATCCGGCGCTTCAGCGAGACGCGCCACCGCCATCCGCTCGAGGGCCGCGGCGGCATCGCCACCTCGATCGTCGAGGAGCGTCGCATCCTCGAAGAGGTGCGCGAGCAGGCCGACGTCATCATCGATACCTCCGACCTTTCCGGGCGCCAGCTGCGCGAGCGGATCTTCGCCGCCTTGGGCGCCTCCGAGGAGGCCGGACGCATCGCCCTGCAGCTCATCAGCTTCGGCTTCAAGTACGGCGTCCCCCTCGAGTCCGACCTCGTCTTCGACGTGCGCTTCATGGAGAATCCGTTCTACGACCCGGACCTGCGGCCACTCTCGGGCCTGACCGATCCGGTGCGCGCCTTCGTCCTCGCCCAGCCCCCGGCGCAGCGGTTCCTCGCCTTCGCCCACGACTTCTTCGGCTTCGCCATCCCCGCCTACGTCGCCGAAGGGCGCAACAGGCTCACCGTGGCCATCGGCTGCACCGGCGGCTACCACCGCTCGATCACCGTAGCTGAGGAGCTGGCCGCCGACTGGCGGACGCGCGATTTCGGGCCAGTCAGCGTCTGGCACCGGGACCTGGAACGGGCCTGACGTGGCCCGGCCCCGTCTCGAGGACTCCCAGCCAGCCCCAAGCGGCCTGGCGAGGCTGCGCTCCCTGCTGCGGCCGGGCATGGGCTTCAAGCGCTGGTTGGTGGTCATCTTCGTGGGCGAGCTGCTGCTCGCGAGCGCGGGCGCGCTCGTGCTGCGCCAGCTCTACCGTGAGGCGGCGCCCGAAGGCCCCGGCAGTTCGCCGATCCTCTGGCTCGTGACCTTGCAGTTCCTGCCCCTCGGACTGCGGCCGGCCGTCCTCGTGGCCGCCGGCGCGGCGGTCTTCCTGTTCGGCCTGCGCCGGCTGATGGACGCGCTCATGGAGCCGCTCGGCGGATCGCGCGGCGCTCCGCTGGTGGACCTGCTCGTGCGCGATCGGACGTTGGCGCGGGGCGCGCGCATCGTGGCCATCGGCGGCG
>JBGPMJ010000107.1:0-8174 GCA_041486935.1 Candidatus Limnocylindria bacterium
ACGCGGAGTGCGAGGTCGGACGCGTGGCCGGCGGGTCGCTCGGCGGACTCGGGGAGCGTCGAGCGAACCTCGGCCAGCACGCGGCCGTCCTCGACCCGCAGCGCGCCGACGATCCGCTCGGGGAAGGCGGCCAGCGCGGTGTCCAGCCCCGGCATGCCCGTCGCGACACCGACTATCACTGCCGACAGCGTCGCCTTCAGGGCCGCCCCGTCGACGTAGAAGGTGCCCAACCGAGCCTCCGCGAGCGGCTTGAGCGCCTCTTGGAAGGCCGACGAGCCGGCGAGCGTGTCGCCGCCTTTCGCGCGGAGGGTGACACTGGCGCGCACGGCAGCGGGGTCCTGGCCGACGATGATCATGTCGGCCGTCAGCGCCAGCGCTGCCCGGCCGAGCTCCGGCGTCCGTGCGGAGGGGTCCTCGATGGTCCACAGGGTGGCGCCCTCGAACGCCTCCTCGCTGACCCGCGCGTTCTGGGCCCTGGCCTTGTCCAGGATGCCCTCGATGCTCGTGCGTGCCTTCGTCGCGTCCTTGACGCCGATCAGGCCGAGTGCCGGGACGGACGAGGTGCCCCCGCTGAAGTCGGGCAGGCTCGTGATCGCCAGCGCGACCTGGCCGCTGAACCACGGCTTGACGTCGCCGGTATACGTGTAGCCACCACCGCCGACCTGGCTCAGCAGGCGGTCGAAGGTCTCGTCGAGCTTCGACTCGAAGGCCGCCTGGTCGGCGAAGCCGGGGAAGCGGCTGAGCAGCTGCGCGACCTGGGCCCGCTGGTCGCCGGGCATGTCGAGCCGGACGTCGGCGTAGGCGACCGTCGTCGCCGGCAGGTAGTCCGGTGCCCCGGCCACGATGCCGCCGCGGCCGGCGAGGAAGGCCACGGCGACGATGGCGACGATGGCCAGCGCGGCCACCCCGATCGCGGCGTACCAGCGGCGGCGACCCCGCGGCGCGGGCACCGCTGGTGCCGCCGGTGCCACGGGCGCCGCCTGACTCGGCATGGACACGGTCTCCGGTTGAGTGGTCTCGTCGGTCATCGGATCCCCTCTCAGCGCGCAAGGGGCAGCCGGCCGCGGCGACCCGCCGAGCCCAGCTGCTTCATGAGCTTCTGCATCTCCCCGAACTGCTTCACCAGCCGGTTGACGTCCGGCAGGGTCGTGCCTGACCCGGTGGCCACCCGCCGCCGCCGCGACGCGTTGAGGACCGAGGGGTCACGGCGCTCGCCGGGGGTCATGGAGCGGATAATGGCCTCGACGCGACTGAGATCGCCGCGGTCCACCGCACCCTGCGCCTCGCGGGCCATACCGCCCATGCCCGGGATCATCTCCAGCAGCTGGCCGACCGGCCCCATCTTCTTGAGTTGCTGCATCTGGTCGAGGAAGTCGTCCAGTGTGAAGGTGTTCTTGCGCAGCCTCTCGGCGATCTTCTCCTGCTCCTGCGCATCGAAGCTCTCCTGGGCACGCTCGACGAGCGAGAGCACGTCGCCCATGCCCAGGATCCGCCCGGCCAGGCGGTCGGGATGGAAGACCTCGAGCGCGTCGGTCCTCTCGCCGGTGCCGAGGAACTTCACGGCCAACCCGGTCACCGCACTGATCGAGAGGGCCGCACCGCCGCGTGCGTCGCCGTCGATCTTGGTGAGGATGAGGCCGGTCAGCGGGACGGCGGCGCGGAACGCCTCGGCGACCGCGACCGATTCCTGCCCGGCCATGGCGTCCACGACGAGCAGCATCTCGCATGGCTCGACCGCGGCGGCAAGGTCCCGGATCTCGGCCATCAGCGCCTCGTCCAGCGTGAGGCGGCCGGCCGTGTCGATGATGACCGTATCACGGCCGCTTCGGCGCGCCTCGGCCAGCCCGCCGCGCGCGATCTCGAGGACCGTCGTGTCCTGCCCGGCGCGGTGGACTGGCAGGTCCAGGCTCCGGCCGAGAGCGACGAGCTGGTCCACTGCCGCCGGCCGGTACGGATCCGCGGCCACGAGCAGCGGCCGGCGCCCCTGGCGCACGAGGTGGCGCGCGAGCTTGGCGGCCGAGGTCGTCTTGCCCGAGCCCTGGAGGCCGACCAGGGCGATCACGGCGGGCGACCCGGCGAGCCGAAAGGCCCGATCGCCTGCGCCGAGCAGCGCGGTCAGCTCCTCGTGCACGATCTTGATGACCTGCTGGCCGGCGTTGAGGGTCTGCAGCACCTCCGCCCCGACCGCACGCTCGCGCACCCGGGCCACGAAGTCCTTGACGACGCGGAAGTTGACGTCGGCCTCGAGGAGCGCGAGGCGTACCTCGCGCATCGCGGCGTCCACGTCGGCCTCCGTCACGCGGCCGCGGCCGGTCAGGCGACCCAGGACGTCGCGCAGGCGGTCGGAGAGGGCGTCGAACATCGGGTGCGGGTGGGCTCCTGCTCGGATGGGCCGGTCGGGTGAAACCGGGCGGCGCGCGGATTCTGGCGACACCGGGGGTCGAGGACCGCGAGGTGCGGCCACGAAGCAGTGTAGCGCCGCTAGGCGAACAGCGCCGCCACGAAGGCGTCCGGATCGAACGGCAGCAGGTCGCCCACGCGCTCGCCCACGCCCACGAAGAGGACGGGCACGCCAAGTGAACGCTCGATGGCGAAGACGATGCCCCCGCGAGACGTCGAATCGAGCTTGGCGAGCACGATGCCGGTCAGGCCGGCCGACGCGTGGAAGGCGCGCGCCTGGGCCAGGCCGTTCTGCCCGGTCGTCGCATCGAGCACGAAGAGGACGGCGGGCTGCGCGCCGGGCAGCCGCTTGTCGATCGTGCGGCGGATCTTGGCCAGCTCCTCCATCAGGTTGCTCTTCGTGTGGAGGCGCCCCGCCGTATCGACGATGACGAGGTCCATGCCGCGGGCCACGCCGGCGTCGAGGGCGTCGTAGACGACCGCCGAAGGGTCGGCACCGGCCCCGTGGGCCACGATGGGGACGCCGACGCGCCCGGCCCAGACCCCGAGCTGCTCGATGGCGGCGGCTCGGAACGTGTCGGCGGCAGCCAGCAGGACCTGCTGGCCCTGCGCGCCGAAGCGAGCCGCGAGCTTGGCGATGGTCGTCGTCTTGCCGGTGCCGTTGACGCCCACGACGAGGATCACGGCGGGAGCGGCCGGGTCGGAACGCGACGGCGCCCAATCGGCAGCCGGGCGGGCTGCGAGCAGTCCGCGCAGCTCGATGCGCACGGCGGCCTCCGGGTCGGCCGCGTGCGTCCCCCGACGCGCCGCTGCGACGACGTCCGCCGCCAGTCGCGCCCCCAGGTCGGCCGCGATGAGCGTCTCTTCGACCGCCTCCCAGGCCGCCCCGTCCAGGCCGCCGCCGAGCACGGCGTGCAGGCGCGCGATGAAGCCACGCCGGCTCTTCTCGACGCCCTGCGCGAGGCTGGCCTCCGACGACATGGCGCTCAGCCCGCGGCGGCGACGAGCGCGCTCGCCTCGTCGAGGCGGAGCGAGATGACGCGACTCACCGCGTCGTCGCCGATGGTCACGCCGTAGAGCGCATCGGCCGACTCGATCGTTCCGCGGTTGTGCGTGATGACGATGAACTGGGTGCCGGCGGCCAGCTCCCGCAGCGCGGTCGCGAAGCGGGTGACGTTGGCCTCGTCGAGTGCGGCGTCCACCTCATCGAGGACGCAGAAGGGCACCGGCCGCACCTCGAGGATGGCGAAGAGGAGCGCCACCGCCGTCAACGCACGCTCGCCGCCCGAGAGCATCGCCAGGGCCTGGCGCTTCTTGCCCGGCGGCCGCGCCATGATCTCCACGCCGGTCTGCGTGAGCGCCTCCGGCTCGGTCAGCAGCAGGCTCGCCTCGCCGCCGTCGAAGAGCTGCGCGAAGCGCCGCGCGAAGGCCCCCTCGAGGGCCACGAACGTGGCCTGGAACTGCTCTGCGATGCGCTGGGTGAGTTCGGCGATGAGCTGACGCGTGCCGCTGATGGCCGCCAGGAGGTCGTCCTGCTGCGCCTCCAGGTCGGCCAGCCGGTCGCGCACCGCCGCATGCTCCTCGGCCGCGAACGGGTTGCTGGCGCCCAGCTCGTGGTAGCGGCGGCGGAGGGCCGCCTGGCGGCCCGGCGTCGGGGGCTCGGGTGCGGTCGTGCCCGCACCCATCGGGCCCGCGGCCGTCCAGGCCAGGATGGCCGCCTCGAGGGCGGCCTCAAGCTCCGCGGCGAACGCGTCGTCGTCGGGATCGACGTGCGCCGCGGCGGCCACCATCACGCCCGCCGTGCTGCGCAGGGCCGCCAGGCCGACGGTGCCCAGGCCGGCCAGCTCCACGAGGAACGACTCGCGCACGGCATCGAGGCCCAGGCGCGCCTCCATCTCGGTCACCTCGGCCGCGCGAGCGCGCTCCTCCGCGCGACGCAGCCGATCGCGGGCCCCGGCAGCGTCCGCTTCGAACGCCACGAAGCGCCCCCGCTCGTCGGTCTCGGCGGTCTCGAGCGCCGCCAACGCGTCCGCTGCGCCCGCCTCCGCGTCACGGGCGGCCGCCAGCTCGGCCGACGCGCCGGAGAGCGCCCGGTGGGCGACGTCGGCCGCCTCGGCGCGTCCGACCGTGGCGGCGTCGACGGCCGCCAGGCGTTCCTCGTCGATGCCCAGCGCCACCTCGGCGCGCCGACGCCGATCCTCCGCCGCCCGACGCGCCTGGGAGGCTACCTCGGCCCCCAGCGCGTCGCTCCGCCGCCGCGCCCGCAGCTCTTCCACCCGCGCCCGCCACGCGGCCAGCGAGGCATCGTCTGCGCCGTCGTCGGGTCCCCCTTCCGGCGCTGCGGCGGCAGGTGCGGCCGCCTCCTGGGCGGTCGTGGCAGCCCGCTCTGCCTCGCTGGCAAGCCGCTCGAGCTGGGCGGCTTCCCACGCCAGCTCCCGACCGGCCTGCTCCGCGATGCGGGACGCGACGCGCTCCTCCTCCTCCGCTCGGAGACGTCCCTGCCGAGCGTGGTCGACGGCGCCACTCGCCGCCGCCGCGCCCTGGCGTGCGACGGCGGCCTCACGCGTCGCAGCCGCCAGCGCGGTCGCCGCGTCCCTGGCCTCGGCAGCCAGGCCGTCGAGCTCCCTAGCCAGGCGATCATGCTCGGCGCGCCGCTCCAGGATCGGGTCGGGCCGGCCCAGCGTCACCACGCCATCGGCGCCCACGACCTCGCCTGCCGTCGTCACGACCCGCCAGCCGGCCGGCAGCACGGCCCGCACCCCGAGCGCGTCGTCAAGCTCGGGCACCCAGAGGACGGTCGCCAGCAACCGCGAGACGTGACCTTCGGGGTCGCGGCGGATGGCATCCACCAGGGGTCCGCCGTTCACCGCCCGCACCGCCTCGAGGGCTCGTGCCAGATCACGACCGGCCGTCACGGCCCCCTGGGCGTCGGCGAGGACCAGCTGCCCACGCTCGCCGCGCAGCGGGAGGACAGCCGCCAGGGGGACGGCCGCCGCCCGGATCGTCTCGCCCAGCGCCGCCTCGACCGCGCTGCGCAGGGACGGCTCGACGTCGAGACCCTCGGCCACGCGGCGTCCACCGCGCCGCCGTGCCGCCGCGCCGATGCCGCTCCTCTCCTGTTCGGCGAGCAGCGCAGCGAGCGTGGCCAGCCGCGCACGGCCGGCCTCCAGGCGCTCCTCAAGCGCGCCGGCGCGGGAAGCCCGGCCGGAGCGCAGCGCCTCGGCCGCCTCGGCGGCGGCCCGGGCGTCATCCGCGACCCGTTCGGCCACGACCTCGGCCGCCCGTGCGGCCGCGAGGCCCTTCGTCGCATGATGGAGACGCTCCGAGGCCGTGCGGTCCGCCGAGTCGGCCGCTTCACGCGCCCGCCGCGTCTCGTCGGCACGGCGGGCAGCCTCGGTCGCGCGCCGCTGCAGCGCCTCGCCCTCGGCGCTCCGCGCGGCCTGGATCCGCCGCAGGGACGCCCCGCGCTCCGACGCGACGGTGCGCGTCTCCTCGGCGCGGGCCAGCTCCGCCCCCGCGGCAGCCAGCTCGCCGTCGAGCGCCGCCAGGGCCGCCTCGGCATGCCGGTCCGGCTCGGGCAGGGGCAGGGCCAGTGCGCGGCGGCCATCCGCGAGGCGGACGTCGAGCGCCGCCCGCTCCGCCGCAAGGCGATCCCGCTCGCGCTCGGCGGCAGCGATCTCGCCGTGCGCCTGCGCTGCGGCCAGGCGAAGCTCGGTCACCCGCAGTCGAGTCGCCTCCAGGCTGGCTCGGGCGCGGCGCGCGACCTCGTTGCGCTCGGCGAGCGCGCGGGCGATGCTGGCGGCGCCCTCCTCTGCCGCCGTCAGGGCGCGCAGGCCTTCGTCCGCTTCACGCCGGGCCGCGAGGAGGGCGGCACGGGCGTCGGTGGCGCCGCGTCCCGCCGTCGTGAAGCGAGCGCAGGCGGCCGCAACGAGGCCCTCCGCGAGTTCGTTAGCGGCATCGCGTCGAGCAGCCTGCTGCTCGGCCTGGGCGGCCAGCCGCCGCACCTGCGGCCGCAGCTCGCCGATGATGTCGCGGACCCGCGCGAGGTTCGCCTCCGCCTCCACCAGCCGCTCTTCCGCCTGCCGCCGCCGGCGCTCGTGACGACGCACGCCCGCCGCCTCCTCGAAGAGCGGTCGGCGCTCCTCGGGTCGCAGTGAGAGCGCCTGGTCCACCATGCCCTGGCCGATGAAGAGGAACGCGTTGTCGGCGAGGTTCGCGGCATCGAGCAGGTCGATGAGGTCGCGCAGCCGCACCTTCTGCCGGTTCAGGAGGTACTCGTTCTCGCCCGACCGGTAGAGCCGGCGGCCGAGGTCCACCTCGGCGTACTCGATGGGCAGCAGGCGGTCGCCGTTGTCGATGACGAGGGACACGTCGGCCATGCCGATGGCGTGGCGCTTCGCCGAGCCGGCGAAGATGACGTCCTCCGACTTGCGCGTGCGCAACGATCGACCCTGCTCCCCCAGCGCCCAGCGCAGGGCGTCGGCGAGGTTGCTCTTGCCGCTGCCGTTGGGCCCGACCACGGCGCTGATGCCCGGCCCGAACTCCAGCACGGTCTTCTCGGCGAACGACTTGAAACCGACCACCCGGAGTGCGCGGAGTCGCGCCCCCCGGATCATGTGCGCCTGCCGTCCAGCGAGCGCAGGGCGGCCGCGGCGGCGGCCGTCTCGGCCTCGCGCCGGTTACGCCCCTCGCCGCGACCCACGACCTCGCCCTCGATGATCGCCTCGACGACGTAGTGCTTCTCGTGATCCGGGCCCGCAGCGCTCACGATCCGATAGGTCGGGGCCGCACCGGCGCGCGCGTAGCCCATTTCCTGGAGGCGGCTCTTGGGCGACACGAGGCTGGATGCGGGTTGGCGGGCCTCGAGCTCGGTGGCGGCGACATCGGCGATCCAGGCCCGGACGGCCTCGAGACCGAGGTCGAGATAGATGGCGCCGACGACCGATTCGAAGGCCGCCGCGAGGACCGATGGCCTCTCGCGCTCGTTGGCTCGGTCGGCGCCCTGTCCGAGCAGCAGGTAGTCGCCCAGCTCCACCCGTCGCGCCAGGGCGGCGAGGCCCTCGGTGGAGACGATGGCCGACCGGCGGGCTGTCAAACGCCCTTCGTCCTCGCCCGGATGGTGGCGGAAGAGTGCGTCGCTGACGACCAGGGAGATCACGGAGTCCCCCAGGAACTCCAGCCGCTCGTACGAGACGGCGGGCAGCTCGGGATGCTCGTTAGGGTAGCTGGAGTGGACGAGCGCCTCGCCCAGCAGGGCGAGGTCCCGAACTGGGAGTGCGAGTCGCGCCGCGAGCCGCGCCGCTGCCTGGGGCGCGGCGCCCGGCTCGCTACTGGGAGCCGTGCTCTTCGATGTAGTCGGCCGCGTCCTGGACGGTCCGGATCTTCTCCGCATCCTCGTCGGAGATCTCGGTCCCGAACTCTTCCTCGAGGCTCATGATGAGCTCCACGAGGTCGAGCGAGTCAGCGTTCAGGTCGTCGACGAACGAGGCCTCGGGCTTGACATCCTCCTCGTCCACGCCGAGCTGCTCGACGACGATCTTCTTCAGCCGCTCGTAGGTCGAAGCCACCAGTCACTCCCTCCTGTCGCGGCGCTGGGCCGCTCGATGCTCGTTGGATCCAGGCTCCCGTCCGGACTCCGCCGCCTCGGTCGCGATCCGGCCGAGGACCCCGTTCAGGAGCCGTCGCGCCGGCTCGCCGCTGTACGTCCGAGCCAGCTCGACCCACTCGGAGATGGCGACCCGGGCCGGCGTCGCCGGGCAGTGTAGCAGCTCCCC
>JBGPMJ010000108.1:0-8041 GCA_041486935.1 Candidatus Limnocylindria bacterium
CAGGATGAGCACGACCAGGGCGATCGTGACGATGGTCGTGCGGTCGGTGCCCGCCTCGACCGCCGCGAGGTAGTCGCGCCCGAGGCCCGCCGGCCCAGTGACGTCGACGCGCAGGCCAGCGGGGAGGGTCGCCCGGACCTGCTCGCGGATGGCATCGACCGCCGCGTTCGCGCTGCGCTGGAAGGGCGCCACAGAGAGCTGGACCTGGGCCAGTTCGACGACGCCGTCCGCGCTGCGGAAGAGCGAGGCGAGCTCCGGGCGGCGGTCCGCCGACTGGACACCGGCCACAACGTCGTGGACGGCCGGTGGTGCGGACGGACCGAGGATCCAGCCACCGAGTGACCCCAGGAAGGCGCGGTCGGCCGCTGTCAGCCCCCCCTCCCGGGAGGCCACGATCGTCGCCGTGCCAGCTGCGGCATCGGCCGGGAAAGCGGTCGCGAGCCGCTCGCGGGCTTGCATCGACTGGACGTCGCGAGGCAGGAAGCTCGTCTCGTCGGCCGTCCCGACGTCCTTCAGGGACGGCGCGAAGAGGACCGCGGCGGCTGCGGCGGCGAGCCAGGCGACGACGAGCGCGAAGCGGAAGCGGAGGACGACGTGACCGAGCCGTTCGAACATCGCGACCCTCCGGGAGCCAGGCACGTGCGACCGGGCCGGGGACGCAGCGGCGGTCGCCGGCTCCCACAGGGAACCGCAGGGGGGAGCGGCGGACAAGTGCCGGTGGACCCGAAGGTCCGCCCAACGGTATGACCATCCGGCATGCCAACAGACGAACTCGTGCGTGGCTGCCTGACGATGACGCTTCATTGCGAGGCAGACACGCTCGGATCCGGGCGCTCGCATGACCGCCGGTCATACGACCTCGCCGGCAACGCTGCTACGCTCCGCTCCCATGAGCCAGCCCGACGCGCGACCGCGCACCCTGTTCGAGAAGATCTGGGACGAGCACGTCGTGGCCGAGGACGCGGGCGCTCCGACGATCCTGGGCATCGACCTTCACCTCGTCCACGAGGTCACCAGCCCCCAGGCCTTCACCGGCCTGCGCGAGCGCGGCTTGAAGGTCCGCCGCCCAAACCAGACGGTCGCCACGGCCGACCATTCGATCCCCACCCACGACCGCTCACTCCCCATCCTCGACCAGCAGGCCGCCTTCCAGGTCCAGCAGCTCGACCGAAACTGCCGGGAGTTCGGGATCCCCGCCTACACCATCGGCTCCGAGTACCAGGGCATCGTCCACGTCATCGGGCCGGAGCTGGGCCTGACGCAGCCGGGCATGACCATCGTCTGCGGCGACTCGCACACGGCCACGCACGGCGCTTTCGGGGCCCTCGCCTTCGGCATCGGCACCAGCGAGGTGGAGATGGTCCTCGCCACGCAGACGCTCCTGCAGCGCCGACCGAAGACCTACGAGGTCCGCGTGGACGGCCGACTCCGCCCGGGCGTCAGCGCCAAGGACGTCATCCTCGCCCTCATCGCCCGCATCGGCATCGGCGGCGGCACGGGGCACGTCTTCGAGTACACCGGCGACGCCATCCGCGCCCTCTCCATGGAGGAGCGCATGACCGTCTGCAACATGAGCATCGAGGCCGGGGCCCGGGCCGGGCTCATCGCGCCCGACGACACGACCCTCGAGTACCTCCGCGGCCGCCGGCATGCGCCGCAGGGAGCCGACTGGGAAGCCGCGCTCGAGCGCTGGCGCCGGCTGCCGACCGACGACGGAGCGACCTACGACGCCTCGATCGCGCTGACGGCCGGCGACCTCGAGCCGATGGTCACGTACGGCACGAACCCGGGCATGGGCATCCCCATCACCGGCCGCGTCCCCTCCCCCGGGGAGCTGACCGAGCCCGCCCACCAGCGGGCGCTCGAGAAGGCGCTGGCCTACATGGATCTCCGGCCCGGCCAGCCCCTGCTGGGGCAGAAGCTCGATGTCGTCTTCATCGGCTCCTGCACGAACAGCCGCATCAGCGACCTGCGCCAGGCGGCGGCGGTCCTCCAGGGCCGGCACGTCGCCGACGGGCTCAGGGTCATGGTCGTGCCGGGCTCGCAGCAGGTGAAGGCGCAGGCCGAGCGGGAGGGGCTGGACGACGTCTTCCGTGCCGCCGGCGCCGAGTGGCGCGAGGCCGGCTGCTCGATGTGCATCGCCATGAACGGCGACCAGCTCTCGCCCGGCCAGTACGCCATCAGCACGAGCAACCGCAACTTCGAGGGGCGCCAGGGCAAGGGCGGCCGCACGTTCCTGGCCTCGCCGCTGACCGCGGCCGCCTCTGCGCTGAGCGGCGTCATCAGCGACCCGCGGACGGTGATCGAGGCCGCGCCGTGAGCGAGCCGTTCGAGTCGTTCACCAGCCGCGTCATCCCGTTCCCCGCCGAGAACGTGGACACGGACCAGATCATCCCTGCCCGGTTCCTCAAGACGACCGACCGCTGGGGCCTCTCGGAGGCTCTCTTCGCCGACTGGCGTTTCACCGACGAGGGCGAGCCGAACCCCGACTTCGTGCTGAACCGGCGCGAGATGCAGGGCCGGCGCATCCTCATCGCGGGCGACAACTTCGGCTGCGGATCGTCGCGCGAGCATGCTCCCTGGGCACTGACCGCCTGGGGCGTCCGGGCCATCCTCTCGACCTCGTTCGCCGACATCTTCCGCTCCAACGCCCTGAAGAACGGCCTGCTGCCGATCGTCGTCGAGTCGGAGCGGCACCGGCAGCTCCTGGCCATGGTCACCGCCGAGCCGGACGCGGAGCTGACCGTGGACCTCGAGGCACAGGTCGTGCACCTGCCCGGCGACGAGGACCTGCCCTTCGACGTCGACCCCTTCGCCAAGCGGATGCTGCTGGAAGGGACCGATGAGATCGGCTACCTGCTCGGGCGCGAGGCCGCCATCGCGGCCTACGAGGCCGCCCATCCCCCGCGCGTGGACACGCTCGCGTAGCCGAGCACGAGCCCGAGCCGCTTGCGGTAGGCTCGCGCCGACCCATCGCAGCAGGAGCCCCACCGCGCATGAGCAAGCAATACCCCGCGCCGCCGCCCCTGGCGATCGACGGCGCCAAGCGCTACACGGCCACGCTCGAGACGAGCGCCGGCACGATGACCGCCGAGTTGCTGCCTGGCGAGGCGCCGCTGACGGTGAACAACTTCGTCTTCCTCGCCCGCGAGGGCTTCTACGACGGGGTGATCTTCCACCGCGTCATCCCGGGATTCATGATCCAGGGCGGGGACCCGACCGGCACCGGCACGGGCGGCCCCGGCTACCGCTTCCGCGACGAGCCAGTGCGGCTTGGCTACAAGCGGGGCACGCTGGCCATGGCGAACGCGGGCCCGAACACGAACGGCAGCCAGTTCTTCGTCATGCACGCCGATTACGGGCTGCCGCCGAGCTACACGATCTTCGGGCGCCTGACCGAGGGGCACGATGTTCTCGACGCCATCGCCACGGCACCGAAGGGCGCCAACGACCGCCCGCACGACCCCATCTCGATCCGCAGCATCGCCATCTCCGAGGCCTGATCGTCACGTGACGCGAACGCGGCCCGCCCCCACCGCGTGATCATCCGTCCCGAGCGACCCGAGGACGCGGCCGCCATCCGCGCCGTCAACGTGGCCGCTTTCCCGACGTCCGCGGAGGCCGAGCTGGTCGAGCGGATCCGCGCCTCGGACGACTTCGTGCCCGACCTCTCGCTCGTGGCCGAGGACCCTGACGGGCGCATCGTCGGGCACATCCTCTTGAGCCATGTCGGGATCGCCGGCAGCCCCGAACCCGTGCTCGCCCTCGCCCCCATGGCCGTCGTGCCGAAGCGCCAGCGGCAGGGCATCGGGTCGGCGCTCGTGCGTGCCGCGCTGGACGCCGCGCAGGCTCTCGACGAGCCGCTCGTCATCGTCCTCGGTCACCCCTGGTTCTTCCCGCGCTTCGGCTTCCGGCCCGCCTCGCGCTACGGCATCTTCCCGCCCGCCGCCTGGCCCGACGCCGCGTTCATGGCCAAGCCGCTCACCACGTGGCACGGCGACCTGAAGGGCCGCGTGCTCTACCCGCCGGCCTTCGACGGGGTGATGTAGCGGGCCACCCGCGGACCGCGGCGCCGCCGCTGCGTGAGCCGCCGATGAGCGCCCGTGAAGCCGGCGGCAACCACGTCCGTGGAGACTGGGGGCATGGACGACCTGCGCCTCGGCACCCTGGTCAGGACCATCCGCCGGCGGCTGGGCTGGCGCCAGGTCGACCTCGCCCAGCGCGCCGGCGTGTCGCAGAGCGCCGTCTCGCGGTTGGAGACTGGCCACCTTGACGAGCTCTCGCTCTCGACGATCCGGCGCATCGCGGCGGCGCTGGAGATCACCGTCGACTTCGCTCCCCGCTGGCGCGGCGGCGAGCTCGCTCGCATCCTCGACGAAGGCCATGCGCAGCTCGTCGAGGTCGCGGTCCGGGATCTGCGCGCCGCGACGTGGGATGTGACCGTGGAGTACACCTTCAACCACTACGGCGACCGGGGCGCGGTGGACGTGCTGGCGTGGCATCCGGCCACGCGCACACTGCTGCTCATGGAGGTCAAGACGCGGCTGGTGGACATCCAGGATCTGCTCGGTTCGATGGACCGCAAGCGGCGGGTCGTGCCGGCGCTCCTCGGCGCCGAGCGAGGCTGGCGACCGGCCGCGGTGGCTCGCGTCCTCTTGGTCGCCGACACCACTGCGAACCGCGACGCAGTGAGCCGGCATGCGGCGACGTTCGGTGCAGCGCTCCCGGGCCGTGCCGCGGCGATCCGCGGCTGGATCACGGCTCCGTCCGGCGCGCTGTCCGGGATCTGGTTCCGTGGTATGCCCGTGGCGGGTGGTAAGCGCCGGGCACCCGCGGCGAGACGCATTCGCGTACCCTCGCACCGGGGAACCGCGCTCGACTGAGCGTCCGCGACGCGTCGCTGTGTCCGAGCGGACGAGCGCCCGGCCCCCGACCGCGCCCACGGTGCGCGTACGACCCGTGGAGCGCATACGGCGTGGGCGGTGGGGGGCGGGCGGCCGAGGGGCACGCGGATACGAGTGCGCCGCGGGCGAGGGGCGCGCGGATACGGATGCGCCGCGCACTCGGGCGCAAGAACCGGCGTGCGGCGACCGCCGCGGATGGCGTGCGGCGACCGCCGCGGATGGCGTGTCGCGACCTACACTGAGTGGCGCCAGCACAGCCGTCGAACGCCTCGCCGAGGACCAGCCGCCGATGCCCAGCCACCCGCACCCCTACGACCAGCCCAGCGACCCCGCCAAGCGCATCAGCGCGACCCTCACCGACGGCCCGGACCGGGCGCCGGCGCGGGCGATGCTCAAGGCGATCGGCTTCACCGACGAGGACCTGGCGCGGCCGATCGTGGGCGTGGCCACGACCTGGATCGAGACGATGCCCTGCAACTACAACCAGCGCCGGCTGGCGGAGTCGGTCAAGCAGGGCATCCGGGCGGCGGGCGGCACGCCCATGGAGTTCAACACGATCAGCATCAGCGACGGCGTGACGATGGGCACGCAGGGCATGAAGGCCTCGCTCGTCAGCCGCGAGGTCATCGCCGACTCGATCGAGCTGACCGCGCGCGGCCACCTCTTCGACGGGCTCGTCTGCCTCGTCGGCTGCGACAAGACGATCCCCGCCGCGGCCATGGCCCTGGCGCGCCTCGACATCCCCGGCCTCGTCCTCTACAACGGCACGATCTACCCCGGCGTCTACAAGGGGAAGCGCGACGCGACGATCGTGACCGTCTTCGAGGCCGTCGGGGCGTACCGGGCGGGCAAGATCACGCTCGACGAGCTGTACGAGGTCGAGAACGTCGCGTGCCCCGGCCCCGGTGCCTGCGGCGGCCAGTTCACGGCAAACACGATGAGCACGGTCATGGAGTTCCTGGGGCTCTCGCCGGGCGGCCTCAACGGCATCCCCGCCGAGGATCCGGCCAAGGACGAAGCGGCCCGCCGCTGCGGCGAGCTGATCATGGACCTCGTGCGCCGCGACGTGCGCCCCTCGGCCATCGTGGACCGGCGCTCGATCGAGAACGCCATCGCGTCCGTGGCGGCGACCGGCGGCTCCACGAACGGCGTGCTGCACCTGCTGGCCATCGCCCGGGAGTTCGGCGTGCCCCTCTCCATCGACGAGTTCGGCACGATCGCCGACCGGACCCCGATCGTGGCCGACATGATGCCCGGCGGCCGCTACGCCGCCTCGGACATGTACGACGCCGGCGGCGTCGCGCTCGTCATGCGCGAGCTGCTAAAGCGCCCCGGACTCTTGCATGGCGACGCCCCGACCGTGGACGGGCGGACCATCGCCGAGGTCGCGGCGGCGGTGAAGGAGACCCCGGGACAGAAGGTCGTCGTGCCCCTGGAGACGCCCATCAAGCCCATCGGCGGCCTGGCCATCCTGCGCGGCTCGCTGGCGCCGGAGGGCTGCGTCGTCAAGCTGGCCGGCCACGAGCGCCGCTACCACCGCGGTCCGGCGCGGGTGTTCGAGTCCGAGGAGGCCTGCTTCGAGGCCGTCAAGGCCCAGCGCATCGTCGCCGGCGACGTCGTCGTCATCCGCTACGAGGGTCCCGCCGGTGGACCGGGCATGCGCGAGATGCTCGGCGTCACGGCTGCACTCGTGGGCGAGGGCCTGGGCGAGAGCGTCGCGCTCCTCACCGACGGCCGCTTCTCGGGCGGTACGCACGGGCTGATGGTCGGGCACGTGGCGCCGGAGGCAGCGCTCGGCGGCCCCATCGCCCTCGTCGAGGAGGGCGACCAGATCGTCGTCGACGTCGATCGCAAGGCCCTCGACCTCGACGTCCCGGCCGAGGAGCTGGCGCGGCGGCTTGCCCGCTGGAGCCCGCCGCAGCCGCGGTATCGCAGCGGCGTATTCGCCAAGTACGCGGCCCTCGTCTCCTCCGCCTCGGAGGGCGCGGTCACCGGTCCGCAGCGCTGACGATCCCCGTGAGCCCCGAGGCCATCCTCAGTGACGCCGAGCGCCGCTTCCTCGACGGGGAGCGGCGCGGGATCCTGGCCACCACCGCGCCCGACGGTCGGGCACGCCTCGTGCCGGTCTGCTACGTCCTCAGCGACCGCGTGGACAGCATCGGCCGGCCGCTCATCTACACGCCCATCGATGAGAAGCCCAAGCGGACCGACAACCCGCACGACGTGGCGCGCGTGCGCGACCTGCTGGTGTTGCCCGAGCTGAGCCTCATCGTCGATCACTGGGACGAGGACTGGACGCGACTCGCCTGGCTGCGCCTGTACGGCTCCGGCGAGCTGCTCGAGCCCCAACCGCACGAGCGCGAGGAGCACGCCGCGGCGATCGCCGCGCTCCGCGAGCGCTACCCGCAGTACGCCACGCACGACCTCGAGTCGCGCCCGATCATCCGGGTCGCCGTGCAACGCGTGGTGAGCTGGGGCGACATCGAGTGAAGGACGGCGAGTGAGAGACGGCGAGCGTGCCTTCGACGAGCTCGTCGGTCACCTCCGGGCGCTCATCCGCCTGCCCACCGTCAACCCGCCCGGCGACGAGATCCTCGCCGCGCGCTACCTGGCCGCGATCCTCGCCGCGGCCGGCTTGGAGCCGTGCGTCGTGGAGCCCTTCCCGGGTCGCGGCAATGTGGTCGCCCGCCTTCGCGGCGACGGCACGGGCGGTGGCCCGCTGCTCCTGCTCGGCCACCTCGACGTCGTGCCCGCGCCGCCCGAGCGCTGGACGCACGACCCATTCGGGGCCGAGGTCGCCGAGGGCTACCTCTACGGCCGGGGCGCCGTGGACATGAAGTCCATGGTGGCCATGGAGCTGCAGGTCGTGCTCGGCCTCGCCGAGGAGGCCCGCGCCGCCGGCCGAGATCCCACGCGCGAGCCTGCGCCGGGCCTCAGGAGAGACGTCATCTTCGCCGGCACCGCCGACGAGGAGGCGGGCGGCTACCAGGGGATCGGCTGGATCGTCGAGAACGAGCCCGACCTCCTGCGCGCCGAGGCTTGCCTGACGGAGGCGGGGGGCGTCTCGGTCGAGCTGGGGGGCCGGCGCATCTACCCCATCGGGGTCGCCGAGAAGGGCTTCCACCGCTTCGAGATCA
>JBGPMJ010000109.1:0-8035 GCA_041486935.1 Candidatus Limnocylindria bacterium
CCTACCTCGGCCTGTGCCTCGGCCTCCAGTGCGGCGTCATCGAGATCGCCCGCGACGTGGCCGGCGCGAGCGGCGCCAACTCCACCGAGTTCGACCTCTTCACCGACCACCCGGTCATCGACTACATGCCCGACCAGCGCGAGCTGGAGGACAAGGGCGGCACGATGCGCCTGGGCCTCTACCCGGCGAAGCTGACGCCGGGCTCGAAGGCCGCCGAAGCCTACGGCGCCGAGGTCATCTACGAGCGCCATCGCCACCGTTTCGAGGTCAACAACCAGTACCGTGAGATGCTGGAGACGGCGGGGATGGTGCTCTCCGGCCAGTCGCCCGACGGGCGCCTCGTGGAGATCGTCGAGCTGCGCGACCACCCCTGGTACGTGGCCAGCCAGTTCCACCCCGAGTTCAAGTCCCGGCCCGATCGGCCGCACCCGCTGTTCACCGGCTTCGTCGCAGCCTGCATCGCCACGAGCCGCGCCCTTCTCACGCCGAGCGCCGCAGAAGCGCCCAGGGAGGCCACCTCAGCATGAAGATCTTCCTCGACACCGCAGACATCGAAGAGATCCGCACCGCGGCGCGCTGGGGCGTGCTGGACGGCGTGACCACGAACCCGACGCTGTACGCCAAGGTCGGCGGCAGCTACGACGCGCTCCTCGAGGAGATCTGCCGCATCACGTCCGGCCCGGTCAGCGCGGAGGTCGTGGCCGAGGACCTCGAGGGCATGCTCACCGAGGGGCGCCACTTCGCCAAGCTGGCCCCGAACATCGTGGTCAAGGTGCCCATGTGCGAGACCGGCCTGGAGGCCATCGCCCGTTTCGCCGAGGAGGGCATCAAGACCAACTGCACCCTCCTCTTCACGGCCAACCAGGGGCTCCTGGCGGCGAAGGCGGGCGCCTCGCTGCTGTCGCCCTTCATCGGCCGCCTCGACGACATCAACCAGGACGGCATGGAGGTCATCCGCGAGCTGGTCTCGATCGTCGAGCTGCACGGCCTCGAGTCGGAGGTACTCACCGCCTCGGTGCGCCATCCGCGCCACGTGACAGAGGCCGCGCTCGCCGGCTCGCACATCGCCACGCTGCCCTTCAAGGTCCTGCAGCAGATGATCCACCACCCGCTCACCGACAAGGGCATCGTGCAGTTCCGCCAGGACTGGGAAAAGGCCCGCGCCAAGGCCGCTGCGAAGGGGTAGCCGCCTCGCTCCGTGAGCGCAGGGAGCCGGGATCGAGCCGATTCTGCGACAGAGAGAGCATCGTGAAGGCCCTCGGCGCCGATCTTCACATGAAGTGAACACGAACGACACTACGAGGCCCGAACGGCAGCACACACTCGCGGGCCGGTCCTTGATCCAGCTCCTCGGCCGAGGTCTCACGCTCGCGCTTGGGTCTCGCGAGCCCCTGTCCTCCCCTCGAAACCCGGTCGGCGGCCGAGTCTGTTCACTTGATGTGAAACTGGGGAGTTCCGGCCGCCGACCGCTGGCCGTCCCGCTTGACCGGGAACCGCGGGGTGCTATCATCCCTCCGACCCCTCGAACCCATCGCGTGCCGCGGCCTATCCGGCCATCCGGCGCCAGGGTCCCCCGTTTCGCCACATGGCGCCGCGACGGCCGTACGTATCCGGGCCGAGCTCGACGGGTCCCCAGCCTCTGCATGACCGCGGCCCCACGCCACGTCGCAGCCCGTCCCACCCTAGGCGAAGGATGCCCAGATCACACCCATGAACATCAACGAACTCAAAGAGAAGAACCTGCGCGAGCTCGTCGAGATCGGCGGGGACCTCGACGTCGCGGACGCCCGCGACATGCGCAAGGACGACCTCGTCGAGCGGATCCTCCAGCGCCAGGTCGAGCGCGGTGGACAGGTCTACGCGACCGGCATCCTCGACATCGTGGACGAGGGCTTCGGCTTCATGCGCCGCCACGGCCTGATGCCCAGCCAGGACGACGTGTACGTCAGCTCCAGCCAGGTCCGCCGCTTCGGCCTGCGCCCCGGCGACCGTGTCGGCGGCGTCATCCGGGCGCCCAAGGATGGCGAGAAGTACTGGGGCCTGCTGCGGGTCGAGTCGGTCAACGGCGTGGATCCGGCGACCGCCCAGCGTCGTCCGCACTTCGACACCCTGACCCCCATCCATCCCATCGAGCTGCTCAACCTCGAGACGGACTCGAAGAATCTCAGCCAGCGCCTGATCAACCTGGTCAACCCGATCGGCAAGGGTCAGCGCGCCCTCATCGTCAGCCCGCCCAAGGCCGGCAAGACGATGCTGCTCAAGCAGATCGCCAACGGCATCACGGAAAACTACCCCGAGATCCTGCTCATGGTCGCGCTCATCGGCGAGCGACCCGAGGAGGTCACGGACATGCGCAGGAGCGTCAAGGGCGAGGTCATCTCCTCGACCTTCGATGAGCCCACGGAGAACCACACGCACGTGGCCGAGATGGCCCTCGAGATCGCCAAGCGCCAGGTCGAGACCGGGCGCGACGTGGTCATCCTGCTCGACTCGATCACGCGCCTCGCGCGTGCCTACAACCTGGCCCTGCCGCCGAGCGGGCGCACGCTCTCCGGCGGCATCGACCCCATCGCCCTCTACCCGCCCAAGCGCTTCTTCGGCGCCGCGCGCAAGATCGAGGAGGGCGGCTCGCTGACGATCATCGGTACCTGCCTCGTCGACACGGGCTCGCGCATGGACGACGTCATCTACGAGGAGTTCAAGGGCACCGGCAACTCGGAGCTCATCCTCGACCGCAAGCTGGCCGAGAAGCGCATCTATCCGGCCATCGACGTGCAGCGCTCGGGCACCCGCCGCGAGGAGCTCCTCCTCGAGGAGGGCACGCTCAAGATGGTCTGGACGATGCGCCGGATGCTGTCGGCCGTGGGCACGAACGAGGGCCTCGAGCTGCTCCTCAACCGTCTCGCCAAGACCGAGTCGAACGCAGCCTTCCTGGCCAGCCTCACGAAGGGCGCCGCGGCCGCCGAGAGCTGACCGTGGGCGGAGCGATTGACGGTCCGCGGGCGCCTCTGGTAAGGTCCGCCGGAAACGGAACGCTCGCCGGAGCCCACAAGGAGGGTCGGCGGACGCAACCAGCGGCAGTGTGAGGCCCCCAGCTCCATACCGCTCCCCCGGACGGCTCGCGCACCACATCCCCGCCCGCGCGTCCCCACCCCGCCGTCCGTGATCCGAGGAGACCGTATTGCACCAAGCGACGGTCCTCGTGCTTCGCGCCCTCCGGCGCCTTGCGCGGGACCAGCGCCGGACTGTTGCCCGGCTCACCCAGCTCCGGCGCCCGGCCGGCCCGACCGAGTCCACGGTCCGGGTCGGGGGCGCTCGCCGTGCGCGTGTCGCGCGGCCCGCGGCGTCGAGTAGCCGTTTCGCCGGGATGGCGAAGCGCCTCCGCCGGCCCCGGCTCGCCGATCTCGCGGCGGATCGCCGCGGCTCTCCCGTCCTCGTCCTCTGCCTCGTCCTGGTCGCCTCGCTGCTGGCGGCGGTGCCGGACCAGGGCGTGGCCGTGGGCGGCACGGACGGATCCGGCGTGGCCGCGCAGCCGCGCATCGCGGCGCTTGCGGGTGGCGCCGTCAACGGCGCGCCGCGGACGGCCTCCGACCTTGACGGCCGCACCTTCCAGCCCTTCGCCCTGCCCGCCACCGGAACCGGAGACGCGACCGGCACCGGGGCCGAGATCGTGGATCCGGGCGCGCAGTTCCAGAGCGGGGCCGCCTACACCATCGACGGCACGCTCCTGAAGCCGCTCACGGTCTCGACCGACGTCGCGGGTATCGAGGACCAGGTAACCACCTACCGCGTCGAGGCGGGCGACACGCTCGTGGGCATCGCCGACAAGTTCGGCCTGCAGATGATGACCCTGTGGTGGGCCAACAAGCTGCCCGCCAAAGACGAGCTCCGCATCGGCCAGCTGCTCGTCATCCCGCCGGTGGACGGCGTCCTCTACACGGTCAAGGAGGGCGACACGCTCGAGGGCATCGCCGATGCCTACAGCGCGAACATCGAGGAGATCATCGCCTTCAACGACCTCCAGGGCGACACCATCATCATCGGGCAGCAGCTCATGGTGCCGGACGGCCGCGGCAAGGGCATCCCCACGCCGAAGCCGGAGGCCCGGCCGCGGTCGGGCTCCGGGGGCAGCGGTGGCGGTGGCGGCTCGTGCGGCAGCTGCTCGTTCGGCGGCGGGCTGCGCTGGCCCGTGGGGGGCAGCAACTACATCAGCCAGTACTTCCACTACGGCCACTACGGCGTCGATATCGCCGCCGACTTGGGTACGTCGGTCCTCGCGGCCGCCGCGGGGAAGGTCACCTTCACCGGCTGGCGCGGCGGCGGCGGCGGCTACCAGATCTGGATCAGCCACGGCAACGGCATCTACACGACCTACAATCACCTCTCTGCGATCACGACCAGCACCGGTACGTACGTCTCGAAGGGCGAGCGCATCGGGCGCGTCGGCGAGAGCGGCCATGCGACCGGCCCGCACCTGCACTTCGAGGTGTGGCGAGGAGCCATCTGGGACGGCGGCTACCGTGTCAACCCGCTGAGCTACTTCTAGTCGCGCCGTTCACGTCGGCCGCGCCCGGCCCTCCACGGGTCGGGCGTTCCCATGTCCCCTGCTAGGATTTTGCCGATGTTCCTCGACCGCGCGAAGATCTGGGTGCGCGCCGGCGACGGCGGTGACGGAGCCGCGACCTTCCGCCGCGAGGCCCACGTCCCGCGCGGCGGCCCCGACGGCGGCGATGGCGGGCGCGGCGGCTCGGTCTACCTGCGCGTCGATCCCGGCCAGACCACGCTCACCGACTTCCGCGTCAAGCACCACTTCAAGGCCGGAGCGGGCGGCAAAGGCGGCGGCTCGAAGCGTCATGGCAAGGCTGGCGGGGACCTCGAACTGGCCGTTCCCCCCGGC
Organism: Candidatus Limnocylindria bacterium; assembly: GCA_041486935.1. GTDB lineage: Bacteria > Chloroflexota > Limnocylindria > Limnocylindrales > CSP1-4 > CSP1-4. The sequence continues at coordinate 4,898 of JBGPMJ010000109.1, forward strand.
ACCGGCGTCATCGACGATACGAGCGGCGACCTGCTGGCCGACCTGGTGGCCACCGGCCAGCGCGTGATGATCGCGCGCGGCGGCCGCGGCGGGTTGGGCAACGTCCACTTCGCGACGGCCACCCACCGCACCCCGATGCACGCCCAGAAGGGTGAGCCAGCCGAGGAGCGCTGGATCCGCCTCGAGCTGCGGCTCATCGCCGACGTCGGGCTGGTCGGCCTGCCCAATGCGGGCAAGTCCACGCTGCTGGCCGCGCTGACCGCGGCGACCCCGAAGGTCGCCCCGTACCCCTTCACGACCCTCAAGCCGAACCTCGGCATCCTCGACTTCGAGACCCTCGATCCCACGGATCCGCGCCGGCCGACGATCGCCGACGTGCCGGGCCTCATCGAGGGGGCCAGCTCCGGGGCAGGGCTCGGTCATGCCTTCCTGCGCCACGTCGAGCGGACGCGTGTCCTTGTGCACATCGTCGACGTCGCCGCGCGCGACCCCGAGGCCGACCACGCCATCATCCGGGACGAGCTGCGCCTGCACGATCCGCGGCTGCTCGAGAAGCCGTTCCTCGTGGTCGCCAACAAGACGGACCTGCCCGACGCGGCAGGCAACCTCAAGGCTTTCCTGGCCGCGCGTCGGCGCGAGGGGCTGGCGGCTGTCGCGGTCTCGGCGCTCACCGGGAAGGGGATCCCGGAGCTGATCGGGGCGCTGGGCCGACTGCTGCCCGATGCGGCGGCGATGGCCGAGCCGCCCGAGCCCAGCGGCGTCGTCGTGCACCGTTTCGAAACGACGAGCGAGGGCTTCGCCGTGGAGCGCGAGGGCGAGGCCTTCCGCGTCCGCGGCAAGCGCATCGAGCGCCTCGCGGCGCAAACGGACTTCGCGAACGACGAGTCGGCCGAGCGCTTCCAGCGCGACCTGGTGCGCTGGGGCATCGAGCGCGAACTGCGCCGCGCCGGTGTCGAGCCGGGCGACATGGTGCGCATCGGTGCCGTCGAGCTCGAATGGGGGGCGGAGCCGTGGGCCTGACGACGGGGACGGGCGGCAAGCCCGGTGCCTGGGGCATCCTGGGCGGCACCTTCGATCCCGTCCACTACGGGCATCTCGCGCTCGCCGAGGGCGCGCGCGAGGCGCTCGGGCTCGAGGGCGTCCTGTTCCTGCCGGCCGGCATCCCGCCCCACAAGCCCGATCGCATCGTCACCGCGCCGAGCCATCGCGCGGCCATGGTCGAGCTGGCCATCGCCGACAACCCCGCTTTCCGCCTCTGCCGCGCCGAGCTCGACCGACCCGGGCCGAGCTACGCGGTGGACACGGCGGCCGCGCTCGTTGCGGCACCGCCCGTGGAGGGTGCCGATCCACGCGGGTTCGTGTGGCTCCTCTCGGTCGAGGCGCTCGTCGAGCTGCCCACCTGGCGCGAGCCCCAGCGGCTGCTCGAGCTGGTTCGCATCGGCGCCGTGCCACGTGCCGGGTTCCGGACCCCCGGCCGTGCCTGGGTGAGCGAGCACTTCCCCGGCCAGGAGGAGCGCATCGTCTACCTCGACGGCCCGGAGCTGGGCCACTCGGCTTCGCGCATCCGCCGGCTGGTCGGGGAGGGGCGGTCCATCCGCTACCTCGTGCCCCCGGCCGTCGAGGCCTACATCCACGACCATGACCTCTACTCACCCGAGCTGTGGAGCAAGAACTGATGACCAGCGAGATGACCCCCGAGCGCGCACCCACGGGCCGGCGGCCCGGCCTGCCCGCCCGTGACACGCCGGCGCGCGCGGTCGGTCCGGCACTGGACGACCGCGCCGTGCTCGCCCTGGCGCGGCGTGTCGTGGACCTTGCCGCGGACAAGAAGGCCTCGGACATCGTGCTCATCGGCGTCGCCGAGCTGACCACCATCGCCGACTACCTCGTCATCTGCTCGGGCGGCTCGGAGCGCCAGCTCGGCGCCATCGCCAACGGCATCGTCGAGGGCCTCAAGGACGACGGCTTCCCGCCCATCGGCCGGGAGGGGCTGCCAGGCGCTCATTGGGTGCTGCTCGACTTCGGGTCGGTCATCGTGCACGTGTTCGCGCCACCGGAGCGCGACTACTACCAGCTCGAGAAGCTCTGGTCCGACGCACCCACCCTGCTGCGCGTCCAGTAGGCGCGCGGGGCGTGCAGGTACCAGTACCGACCGGTACCTCTGTGTGATGTGGCCTTCGGTCAACGCTGCCTAGTCTGACCTCACCAGCGACCGGTATGGTCCGGTCGGGTCAGGTGAGGTCGTCGGAGATGTCGCGACTACGAGAGCGGTGCCCCCAGTGTGGGCGACAGCTCATCAACACGCGCTTCGACACGACCTTCCGCCTCGACGACGGCGCGGAGCGGCTCTGCTTCGGCATCCCCGGCGGCCTGTGTGAAGACTGTCACCAGCTGTACATCGATCCCCAGCTGATCGAGCTCCTCGACCTGGGCGACAGTCGGTGTGTCTTCGCCATCGAGTCGGACCGCGTCCTGCAGGAAGAGGCTTGGTCGTCCGCCGGTTGACGGCCGCGCTTCCCGCCTGACGCCCGGGCGCCCCGAACGCGCCCCACCCTCACCGCCCGCGGACCACCGAGCCCGCGATCCACGCCTGGAGCGCCAGCGCCGCGCGCTCGTCCGAATACGCGCGCGTCTCGCCGTCGAGGGCGATGCCCTTGCCCGCCAGGTCCAGCTCCAGCAGTCCTTCGAGTGCCGCGTCCAGCTCCGCGGCGGCCCAGGCGCCGGCCTGCTCGACGAGCTTCTCGGCCCGGAACGGCTGCAGCCTCAGCACCCGCACGAGCTCCGCCGGACGCGTCCCCGCCGCGAGGTGGTCGCGCACGATGACCAGCTCCCGCAGCCGGCGATGGAGTTGCGAGACGAGGACCTGGAGGACGCTGCCCTCCCCCAGGAGCCGCTCCGCCAGTCGTGACGCCTCGCCGCCGCGCCGCAGCGCGACCGCATCGAGGAAGGCCCACGTCGAGCTCGGCACGGCCTCGGATACGAGCTCCGCGACGTCCTCGCGCGTGGCGGTGCCGTCCGGCCGGTAGAGGGCCAGCTTCTCGAGCTCGCCGTTCGCCAGCTCCGCCTGCCGGCGGCGATCCACGTCGCCCTCGCGCACGAAGGCGCCCACGCGCTCGGCGAGGAGCCGTGCGGCCCCCG
>JBGPMJ010000110.1:0-8032 GCA_041486935.1 Candidatus Limnocylindria bacterium
GAGCTACGGGCGCGCGCGATGCAGGAGGGGTGGCGGAGAGGGAGGGATTCGAACCCTCGAAGCAGGTTACCCCACTTAACGGTTTAGCAAACCGCCGCACTCGGCCTCTATGCGACCTCTCCGTGCCCGACGCCGCGGCATCATAGCATCGGGCCCCGTCCGGGCCGGCCCGGGCGAGCGTGATGATGGCACTCTGGCCGGGGGTTTCAGCTTCACGTGAACAGATCGGGCGGGCGTCGGCCGGAACGGGCGGGTCGATCGTGCCGCGCGAGCGTGGACGGGCGCCGGTAGGGGTGACGATGCACGTGCGGGCACTCGAATCCAGGGCTCCGGACCTGAGCGGGGAGTCGAACGAGCGGGAATCGGCGCCGCGTGTTCACTTCAAGCTGATTCGGGGGCCACAGGATCGATCGGCGGGACCGCCCGAGCCCGCTGTGCACCCGATGAGCGAACCGGCGAAGGAAGCACCGTCCGCCGCGTCGGCGACACCGCGGCAGCGGCCTTCGTTCGTCATTCCGGTCGCGTCGCGAGCAGGGGTGACGCTCCGGGCTCGTTCGTTCGCCCTGTTGAACGCCGGGTGCACAGGTGCCCAGAGCGGCGGGCCGGCAGCGACGCTCGCCCCAGCACCGGGATCCGTGGTCCGCGCGCTTACGGTCCCGCTCTTGACATGCTTGCGTATCTTGCGTAGGATCGTGGCATGATGCTCGACACGCTGCCGGCAACTGCAGATCGGGAGTCGCTGCGCGAGGCGATCGACGCCCTCCGCCACTCGTCGCGCGGCATGGTCCTCCTCGTCCTCACGAGCCTCCGTGCGCAGGAGGGGGGCACCACGCATCTCGACGACGCTTTTGGCCGCGAGCCGTCCGCGAGTCAGTATGCGGAAGCCGTCGCCTGGAACATCTCGGTGGCGACGGAGCGGCGACAGCATCTCATCGCTCGAAGCCTGGCGCGCCATGAAGCCGCCAGCCGGCTCGGTGTGAGTGCCCAGGCCGTGAGCGACATGCTCGACCGCGGGGCGCTGGTCGGCCTCAAAGAAGGACGCGAGTGGCGTATCCCGGCCTGGCAGTTCGACGAGGAGAGTCCGACAGGCGTCCTTCCCGGCCTCCGAGACCTCGGTTCGCGCTTCCCTGGAAGCGTCGTTTCGCTCTCTCGGTGGATCGAGCGAGAGAACCCGGATCTCGATGGGGTGACGCCGCGGGCGGCACTGCAGCGGGGGAACATCGAGGGCGTCCTGCGGCTCGTCGAAGCGATCTGACCGAAGGTGGTTCGGCATCTGCCGGCGCCCGTCCGCCCGCTCCGCGGCGGGAACCACTGGACGTGGCACCCCCAGGAGCGGTGGGCGCGCATCTATCACCAGGACGATCTGACGCCGTCGGCCGACGCGCGCCGTCTGTTCGGACCGACGCTCCGTTTCGACCACCACACGCCGCCGTTCACAGCGCCCGCACGATGTCCAATGGGCCGGACCGTGGTCTATGCCGCAAAGACACTGCGAACGTGTGGAGGGGAGGTCTTCGGCGACGCCGATGAAGCGACGATCTGCCCGCACTTCCGCGCCGCGGTGATCCGCCCCGCTCGGTCCGTCGTGGTCCAGGACGTACAGGCGAACGGCTCGATGCTGATAGGCGCGCTGCCCGCGCTCGGCACGGCCGACGTACCCCGTACAGAGACGCAGGCGTGGGCGCGTGCGGTCTACGAAGATCGCCCGGCATCGCCGCTCGTCGCCGGCATCCGCTACACGAGTGCGCATGACGAAGGCGCCTCCGTCGCGCTCTGGGACACGTCCCCGCAGTTCGTCGTCGTCCAGGACGTTCCGATCTTCGACCCGGCCGTTTTCCGGCTCTTCGCAACGGCGATGAGGGAGATCGAGATCGAGGTCTCCGTCGTCCCCGCTGACGCCTGCGTTCGCTGCCGAGATGCCGTCGGCCGCGGGCACCCGTGCTGAGCGCCAGGATCCGCGCTGCGATTGACACTCGGGGACGGCTGGTCTACCGTTCGAGGCCACCATGCAGAGGTACTTCTATTTTCGACACCCGGCACGCTAGCCCGCGGGGATGACCCGCCGGGGCGGGTCGTGTCGGGAGAAGCAGAGGTCTGAGACCTCTGCTTTTTTGTTTCGTCGGCGTCGAGCACGCCGGCAGGGATCGAGGGAGCAGGCACCGTGTTCATCGTGATGTCAGCGCGAGCCACCGAAGCCGAGGTGAACGCCGTGCGCAGCGCCATCCTCGCCGAGGGGCTTCAGCCGCACGTGAACCCGGGCACGGAGCGCGTGGTCATCGCCCTGGTCGGCGAGATCGGGCCGCGACGGCAGGCGCTGAAGAGCCGTTTCGAGGGCATGTCCGGCGTGGAAGAGGTCAAGTCGATCAGCCGGCCCTTCAAGCTCACCAGCCGCGAGTTCCACCCCGAGGACACGGTCATCGAGGTGGGCGACGTGCGCATCGGCGACGGCTCGCTGACGGTCATGGCCGGCCCGTGTTCGGTGGAGAGCCGGGAGGTGGCCCTGGAGACGGCGCAGGCGGTGGCCGCGGCGGGGGCGCGCATCTTCCGTGGTGGTGCCTTCAAGCCGCGCACGAGCCCGTACTCCTTCCAGGGCCTGGGCGTCGAGGCGCTGCGCTACCTCGCCGAGGCACGCGAGCTGACCGGCCTGCCGGTCATCACCGAGGTCATGGAGCCGGCCCAGGTGGAGGTCGTCAACCGCTACGCCGACATCCTCCAGGTGGGCACGCGCAACATGCAGAACTACTCGCTGCTGACCGCGGTCGGGCGGGTGGAGAAGCCGGTCATGCTCAAGCGCGGCTACGGCGCGACGATCGAGGAATGGCTCATGGCGGCCGAGTACATCGTCAGCTCCGGCAACCCCAACGTCATCCTCTGCGAGCGGGGCATCCGGACGTTCGAGACGTACCTGCGCAACACGATGGACCTCGCGGCGGTTCCCCTCCTCCACCACCTCACGCACCTGCCGGTGATCGTCGACCCCTCCCATGCGACCGGCAAGCGCTGGCTGGTCAAGCCGCTGGCCATCGCCGGCGTGGCCATCGGGGCCGACGGGGTCATGGTCGAGGTCCACCCGCGCCCCGAGGAGGCGCTCTCCGACGGCGAGCAGTCGCTCACCTTCGACGGCTTTCGGGAGCTGATGGCCGCGCTCGGCCCGGTGCACGAGAACGCGCGACCGCTCCACGGCGACCCGGTCCTCTCCGAGTCCGCGCTCGGCGTCGAGTCGGGAGGCCGGCATTGAGCGGCGTCGTCGCGGCGGCGGGCGTCGTGTCGGTCGCGCCGGCGGCGCGGCTGCGCGGCCGGCTCCGCGTGCCGGGCGACAAGTCGATCACGCACCGGGCGCTGCTGCTGGCCGGCCTGGCGTCCGGCCGCTCGCACATCGACGACGGCTCCGACGCGCTCGACCCGAATAGCACCGCGGCCTGCCTCCGCGCGCTTGGCGTGACGGTCACGAAGCGGACCGACGACGACGGCTTCGCGGCGTGGACGGTCACCTCACCGGGGGTCGAGGGCTGGCGGGCGCCCGCGGGTTCGCTCGACTGCGGCAACTCCGGCACGACACTGCGGCTCCTCGCCGGCATCCTCGCCGGGATCCCCCTGCAGACGATCCTCGACGGCGACGACTCGTTGCGACGGCGTCCCGTGGCCCGTATCATCGAACCGCTCCGGGCGATGGGCGCGACGCTCCATGCGCGGTCGGACGACACGTTGCCACCCCTGTCCGTCACCGGCCGGCGACCGCTCCGTCCGATCGACCACGTGACCCCGGTGCCGAGCGCCCAGGTGAAGTCCGCGGTGCTGCTCGCCGGCCTCGCGGCCGAGGGTACGACGACGGTGCGCGAGTCGGTCGCCACGCGCGACCACACGGAGCGCATGCTGCGGGCGCGCGGGGTGACCGTGACGAGCGAGGTGGCCGTGCCGGGTGGTCCGGTGGTCGTCAGCGTGGAGGGAGGGCAGACGGTGCGACCGATGGATGAGCGGATCCCCGGCGACGTCTCCGCGGCCGCCTTCTGGCTCGTGGCCGGCGCGGCCCACCCCGATGCGCAGCTCGTGCTCGAGCGGGTCGGCGTCAACCCCACCCGGCGCGCCGTGCTCGACCTGCTGCGCGCGATGGGCGCGGACATCGTCGAACGGCCGCTCGTCTCCGACGGTGACGAGCCGGTGGCCGACCTCGAGGTCCGCTCCAGCGAGCTGCGGGCGATCGAGATGGGGCCAGCGGATGTCGCCGTGGCCATCGACGAGGTGCCCGTCCTCTGCCTGGCCGCGGCCTGCGCCCGCGGCACGACCCGCATCCGCGGCGCCGGGGAACTGCGCCACAAGGAGAGCGACCGCCTGGCCGGCATCGCCGCGGGCCTGGCCGCCCTGGGCGCCCGGATCGAGATCCACGGCGACGACCTCGTCATCGAGGGTGGCGGGGGCCGTCCCTTCTTCGGCCTGCGCGCCGGCGAGGCCCGCAGCCACGACGACCACCGACTGGCCATGACCTTCGCCATCGCCGGCCTCCTGGCCGGTGGACCGGCCACGTTCGACGGCGCCGCCTCGGCGGCCGTCTCCTATCCCACCTTCTTCCGCGACCTGGAAAGGGCCCGTGCATGACCAAGCGACTCGTCCTCATCGGCCACCCGGTCGCCCACTCGCTCTCCGCCGCGATGCAGCAGGCCGCGCTCGACGCGGCGGGCATCGACGCGCGCTACGAGCTGCTCGACGTGACGCTCCCCGAGCTGCCCGACACGATCAACGCGCTGCGCGACGACGCCTTCCTCGGCGCCAACGTGACCATCCCCTACAAGGAGCGCGTGGTGCCGCTGGTCGACCGGATCACGGACGAGGCGCAGGCCACCGGTGCGGTCAACACGATCACGCGCGAGGGAAAGCGGCTGATCGGTCACAACACCGACGTGCCCGGCTTCAAGGCCTGCCTCGAAACCCTCGTCGGGCGCCAGAAGATGCCCCGCTCGGCAGTCGTCCTCGGTGCCGGCGGTGGCGCCCGGGCGGTCGTTTTCGGCCTCATCACGGAGGGCTTCCAGCGGGTCATCGTCTTCAACCGCCACCTCCACCGCGGCGAGGGGCTCGTCCGCTTCTTCGCCCGGAGCGCCGCCCACATGGAGCTGAAGGCGATGCCCTGGCACGAGTCGGTCATCGAGGCCGAGCTGGCCAAGACGAAGGTGTTCATCAACGCCTCCTCGGTCGGGCTCGAATCCGACGAGACGCCGGTGGCGGCAGAGCTGATCCCGCCCGACCTGCTCGTGCTCGACCTCGTCTACCGGCCGCGCGAGACGCGCCTGCTGCGCGACGCGAAGGCGGCGGGGGCGCAGGCCGTGATGAACGGCGAGCTGATGCTGCTCCACCAGGGCGCGGCGGCCTTCGAGCTGTGGATAGGCCAGCCGGCGCCGCTCGACCTGATGCGCGCCGAGCTCGAGGCGGCCGCCGAAGCGGGCACGCCCATGGCGGCCGTCGACCCAGCCTGACGATGACCTTCCGTTTCCTCACCGCCGGGGAGTCCCACGGGCCGGCGCTGGGCGTCACCCTCGAGGGCCTGCCGGCGGGCATCCCCATCTCGGCCGACGCGATCGCCGCGGACCTCGCACGCCGCCAGCGCGGCTACGGGCGCGGCGCGCGGATGAGCATCGAGCAGGACCGGGCGGAGATCCTGGCCGGCGTCCGGCGCGGCCGCACGCTCGGCTCCCCGGTGCTGCTGCTCGTGCGCAATCGCGACTGGGAGAACTGGACCCAGGTCATGCAGGTCGAGGCGCTGAGTGCGGACGAGGTGGTGGCGCTGGCGTCGCTGGTCGACGGGGGCGACAAGCGAGCCCAGCCGGTGACGCGCGTCCGCCCCGGCCACGCCGACCTGGCCGGGGCCCTGAAGTACGGCTTCGAGGACGTACGCGACGTGCTGGAACGGGCGAGCGCGCGGGAGACGACCGTGCGCGTCGCGGCTGGCGCCGTCTGTCGTGCCTTCCTGCGCCAGCTGGGCATCGAGGCCTGGAGCTTCACCGTCGAGGTGGGCGGTGTCGCGGTGGACCCCACGAACGCGCACCGCACGCGCGCGGAGACCGAGGAGAGCCCGCTGCGCTGCCCCGACCCGGCGGCCGAGGCGCGCATGATCGGGGCCATCGACGATGCGCGCTCGGCCGGCGACACGCTGGGCGGCATCTTCGAGGTGGTGGCCACGGGCGTGCCGGTCGGGCTGGGCAGCCACGTCCACTGGGATCGCCGTCTCGACGGCGCGCTGGCCCAGGCGATCTGCTCCATCCAGGCCGTCAAGGGCGTCGAGTTCGGGCTCGGCTTCGAGCAGACCCGGCGCCCCGGCTCGCGGGTGCACGACGTCATCGAGGGCGTCGGGGAGGACCCGGCCGCGCCCGGCATCCCCGGACTCGACGACGGGCCCGTGCGGCGCTGGCTCCACCGCACGAACGCCGCCGGGGGCCTGACCGGCGGCATCAGCAACGGTGAGCCGATCGTCGTGCGCGGCGCGGTGAAGCCGATCAGCACCCTGGCCCGCCCCCTCCCCTCGGCCGACCTGCGCACCGGACAGCCGGTCGAGGTCGCCCACTACGAGCGCAGCGACATCAGCGTGGTGCCCGCCGCCGGCGTCATCGGCGAGGCCATGGTGCTCCTGACGCTGACGCGCTTCGTGCTCGAGAAGTTCGGCGGCGACTCCCTCGTGGAAGTGCGCGACAACCTGGCCCGCTACCGCGAGCGGACGCTGGCCGTCACCGCGCCGGGGGCCGGCGCCGAAGCCGCTGCCGAAGCCGAGGCCGGCTCCGGCGGGGACGACTGAGCGAGCCGTCGATGGAGCTGGTGCTGATCGGGCCGCCCGGCAGCGGCAAGAGCGCCGTGGGCCGGCGCATCGCCCGCGCGCAGGGCGCCGCCTTCGTGGACCTCGACACGGCCATCGAGGCGGCCGCGAGGATGCGCGTGGAGCGCATCTTCGAGCTGGAGGGTGAGGCGGGCTTCCGGGCCCGCGAGGCTGCGGCGATCGCCGCCCTCGGCGCGGCCGCCACGGGTCCGCGCCTGACGCGCGTGGTCGGCGCCGGCGGCGGCGCCATCCTCGACCCACGCAACCGCTGGCGGCTCTTCCACGACCGGCGAGCGGTCGCTCTCATGGCGCCCGCCGAGGCACTTACCGAGCGGCTCGCCCGAAGCCCTGTGGTGCGGCCGCTCGTGGCCGGACGCGACCCCGTCGTCGCCGTGCGCGAGCTGCTGACGGCGCGCGCGCGCTTCTACGCCGCGGCCGAGGCCGTGGACGCCACCGGTCGCGTCGAGGACGTCGCAGGTCGGGTCGCCTCGCTGCTCGAGCGCCCGGCGCCCGCCGGCACGCGCCTGCTCTCCGCGGAGACGCCGATCGGGAAGCTGGACCTGGGGCACGGGCACGCGGCGCGGGCGCTGGCCGACGCGCTGCGGACGATGGGCGCGCGCCGGGCGACGCTGGCCAGCGAGCCCGAGGCATGGCGCCGCCACGGTGAGCGGCTGGCGCGGTCGCTCGCGGACGCGGGCGTGGTCGAGCCGCTCACCCTGCTCCTGCCGCGCGGCGAGCGGGCCAAGACCGTGCGAGCCTGGGAGGCCGCGCTGCGCGAGCTGGCCGCCCGGCACATGGAGCGCGGCGAGCCGATCGTGGCCATCGGCGGCGGGGCGCTGGGCGACGCGGCCGGGTTCCTCGCCGCCACATGGCTGCGCGGGGTGCCGCTCGTCCACGTGCCGACCACGCTGCTGGCGCAGATCGACTCGGCGATCGGGGGCAAGACGGCGCTCGACCTGCCCGAGGGCAAGAACCTCGTGGGCGCCTTCCACCAGCCGGTCGCCATCGTGGTCGACACGGACCTCCTGGCGACGCTCCCCGTCCGGCAGCGGCGGGCCGCCCTCGGCGAGGCCGTGAAGTACGCCGCGCTGGGCGACGAGCGCCTCTTCGCGCTGCTCGAGGCCGACGGGCCAGCCATCGCCTCGGGAGCCCGTGGGGCGGTCGAGTCGGGCGCCCTGGCCGAGCTGGTCGAGCGCTGTGCCTGGGCCAAGATCGAGGTCGTGGCCGCCGACGAGC
>JBGPMJ010000111.1:0-7924 GCA_041486935.1 Candidatus Limnocylindria bacterium
CGACACGGACACGGGCCTCCGCCTCGTCTTCCGCGTCGAGCTCGAGATCCGTCCCGGCGGCGGCGCCCTCCAGCGCGTGATCCTCTTCGTGGACGCCGGCACCGGCGCCCTCGTGGGTGGAGCGGAGAGCGCCTGATGCATCCGCCCCGCCGGCCCGCCATCCTTGCCGCCCTTCTGGTCGTCGGCGGCGCGTGCGGGGCCTCGCCCCCCGCGCCGACCGGCGACCCTTCCGCTCCCCTACCCACGCTCGTCACGCCCGATGCCGCGGATGAGATCCCGGCGTTGGTCATCCGTGCCGACCTGGACGACGGCGTGCGCTGGTGGATCACCGCACCGGGCGCACCCCTGGCGCGACGGCCGCTGGCCGTCCCGCCGGGGAACGTGCAGCTCGGCCCCGCCGCCGTCGACGGGTCGATCCTCCTGACTGTCGGCGCGACTGCCGCCACGGCACGGCTCAGCGGCGACGAGCTGGCGCCGGTCCGCGTCGTCGATCTCGGGGCCGAGGGGCTCGGGGCGTCCATCCCGGGCTGCCTCTCGGAGGCCGGGGCGATCGCCGTCGCCGACGCGGACACGCTCGGCATCAGCGCGCTGACGCCGGACGGTGGCGCAGTCCCGATCGAGGTTCCTCTCTGCCTGGGCGAGTGCGCCTGGCTGGAGAACGGCTCGCTCGTGCTCAGCGCCGAAGGCGACCGGCTCTTTGCCTGGGACGCCGGAACCGGCAACGGTTTTCCCCTCGCCGCCACCGGCCGTCATCCCTCGAGCGGCGGCGGACTCATCTCGGTCGTCGACCGCTCGGGGCCGCGGCCCGTCGTCGTCGTCCGTGCAGCCAATCCCAGGCAAGAGGACCCCGATCCGCTGGGGCCGGAGCGCTTCCGCATCCTGAACGGCCCGGACGAACTGATCGTGAACGCGCAGCTCTCGCCGGATGGGGGCTGGCTGGCGCTGACGCTCGACGTGGGGTCGGAGGGCGCAACCTTCCGGCGGCTGCGCTTCTACCGGGTGACGGTCACGGGACCGGAAGCGAACGGCGAGATCCCGCGGGGCGAGCGGGAACAGGTCACGCTGCTGCCTGCCGGGACCGGTATGCCCTGACCAGCCGGCCGGGAGATCCGGGAGAAGATGAAAGGCCGGCCCGAGGGCCGGCCTTCGTGGGACGGTGGCGGGGGATCGTCAGGCGCTGACGGGCTCGCTCGGGGCCAGGAGCGATACCTGCGCCGACTCGGGCAGCATGTTGCCCAGCATCTTCTGCAGGGCGAGGATGTGGACGCACGTCTGCCAGCTCTCGAAGTAGTGGCACGTGCAGTGCCAGCCGTCTGGGTCGAGGGCGACGTTGTGGGTGTCGTTGTCGCCGCGGAACTCGAGCGCAAGCCGTTCGAAGGTGATGCGATCTGTCTCGCGAGCGTAGCGGTTCGCCTTCTCGATCTTCCCGATGAGGCTGGAATGCATCGACCCGACCTCCCATGGGCGCGACGGGCGTGCGCGACGTCCGAGCGCCTGCTGCGACGCCGAACCGATCGCTACCCGAGCGACCGGGAGCGGCGGACCCGCGCCTAGCCTACACCCGCAGGCGAGCCATTGCGCGATGGATCCCGGCTTCAGTCCTCGTCCCCGGTGATGGCGGCCGAGAGGCGCGCCTTCACCGTCGCGATCGCCTCGACCGGCGTCGGGTCGAGCCCGTAGAGGACGGCCAGGTAGGCGCTCACGAAGTCGCCCAGGACGATGGCGTGGCAGGCCTGGGCGAGCCGCCCCTGGCCGGCCAGGGGAACGACCTGGTGGCCGATCTGGGAGCTCGCGAGGAGCTCGGCCGACACGGCCGCCCGAAGAGCGTTGCGCGGGTGGTCGTCGGGACTGGCAAGGAAGACGACGAAGAGGTGCTCGCGCAGCGGCTCTGGCTCCGCGTAGCCGACGACCGCGTTGTGGGTCGCTTCGGGCAGCTCCTCCCAAGAGGCGTTCGTCTTGCCGTTCTCGTTCAGCTGGGTCTTCCAGCGACGCGCGACAGGGGCCAGGAAACCGGCGGCCTGGACGATCGGAAGCCGTCCCACGACGGACCAGGCGAGCTGCTTGGCGGCGTTCGATTCGGTGGGCACGGCCGGCACGTTCGCCGCGACGGCGGCCTCCGCGGCCCGCGCGGCGGCCTCGACCTCGGCGTCGGAGAGGGAGACGTAGCCGGCCCGCTCGAGGAGGCCCGCGAGGAGCACGAGCGAATAGCCCACCGACGCGCGCGGCTGGCCGTGGCCCGGGAACGTGAGATGCGGCAGCTCCGCCCTCCGAGCTACCTCGAGGAGCGGCCCACCCGTGGTGACGATGATGACCGGGCACTTGCGCTCCAGGGCGGTGGTGAGGGCCGCGATGGTCTCCTCGGTCGCGCCGCTGTACGAGGAGGCGACGACGAGCGTCCCGGGGCCAGCGAAGGCGGGCAGCTCGTAGTCGCGGATGGTGATGAGCGGCACGCGCAGGCGGTCGCCGAAGATGCCCCGGACGAGATCCCCGCCGATGGCCGAGCCGCCCATGCCGAGCACGGCGACCGAGTGCGCCCCGCGGTGCGAGGCCGGCAGCGTGAGGCCGCGCGTCCGGGCCCAGCCGTCGCGCAGCTGGGCCGGCAGCGACGCGATCGCCTCGAGCATGCCCGACCGGTCGAAACCGGCCAGGGCGACCGCGTCGTCGAGGACGGCGCCGTTCACGCCCCGCGCACCAGTGCCTCGCCCGCCGCGATGCAGGCGTCCGCCGCAGCCTGGGACGTCGCCTCGGTGTAGACACGAACGAGCGGTTCGGTGCCACTCCACCGGACGAGCAGCCAGGAGCCGTCGCCGATGATGAACTTGAACCCATCGTTCGTGGAGAGCGCGATCGTCTCCGTCACCGGCTGCCCGTCCAGGTCGGCTGGCGCATGCTCCTGCAGCTCCAGGAAGAGCCGCTTCGTGAGTTCGGCGTAGGCGTCGCGGTCGATGTGGACGTCGACGCGCTGGTAGAAGCTCGGCCCGGCCACCTCGTGGAAGTGTTCGATGGCGCGCGAGACCGGCCATCGGCCGGCCGCCTTCTCGCGCAGGAAGAGGTCGAGCAGGAGGAGGTCGGCATAGATGCCGTCGCGCTCGGGCAAGTGCATCCCGAACCCGTAGCCGCCCGACTCCTCGCCGCCGAACATGGCCCCCGTCTCGATCATCTTCGGGCCGACGTACTTGAAGCCGACCGGAGTCTCGAAGACCGCCACGCCGTAGTGGGCGCCGAGCCGTTGCGCCATGGACGTTTCGTTGACGCTTTTCACGACCGGCTGGCGTAGCCCGCGGTGCTCGACGAGGTAGTACATGAGCAGGCCGTAGACCTGGAGCTGGTGGATGAAGACGCCGCGCTCGTCGACCACCCCGGCGCGGTCGGCGTCACCGTCGAGCAGGAGCCCGAGGTCGAAGCCGCCGCTGGCGATGAGCCCCAGCGCCTCGTCGATGTGCGGCCGGATCGGCTCCGGGTTGACGCCACCGAAATACGGGTTGCGCTCCCGGTGGATCTCCGTGACGCGGATGCGCCCGCCGGCCAGGAGGCGCGTCATCCAGCCGGCGCCCGAGCCGAACATGGGGTCCACGAAGACGTCGACGTCCGCCGCGCGCAGCCCGTCGAGGTCGACAGTGCGGCGCACGAAGCGCTCATAGCCGGGGTACGGATCGAAGCGCTCGACCAGCCCGGCCGCCTCGGCGTCGGCGAAGGGGCGGCGCGGGATGGCCGTGCCGCCGTTGCCGGCGATGGTCGCCTCGAGCACGGCGAGGATCTCCGGGCCCGCCGCCGAACCGGTCGGCGCCTTGACCTTGAAGCCATTGTCTGTCCAGGGGTTGTGGCTGGCGGTGATGACGATGCCCGCCGCCGACCCGCGCTGCACGACCTCGAAGGAGCACATCTGCGTCGGCACGGCCTGACTCGCGAAGACGACCGGGATATCGTGCGCGAGAAGAACCTCCGCCGCCGCGGCGGCGAAGTGCTCGCTCGCGAAGCGCCGGTCGTAGGCGATCGCGACGCCGCGTGCCCGAGCCCCCTCGCCGAGGACATAGCGGGCCACGCCGTCGGCGCAGCGTCGGACATTCTCGAACGTGAAATCATCGGCCACGCGTGCTCGCCAGCCGTCGGTCCCGAAGACGATGCGGGTCGGCGTCGGGATCTCGGCGATGATCGGCATCTCGGTCAGCTCTCCCATGCGGCGACGCGCTCGACCAGGGCCACCACGATCGCGCGGTGCGCGGCCGCCCTTCCGAGCAGGGCCGTCGGCCCCGGCTCGCCGGCAATCGTACCCGGCCCGGCGCCGACGACGAGCCGCCCCTCCCGGCGGCGCACGACGAGATCCATGGCGCCGACCTCGGCGCTCTCTCCGGCCTGCACGACCCGGCCCTCCACGCCGGGTGCGGCGAGCGCCTCGAGGAGGGCGTCCCAGCTCCCGAGGTCGCTCCACGGGACGTTCATGCCGACCATCACGACTTCGTGGGCGTCCGCGGCCTTCTCCATCACCGCATAGTCGACCGACGTCGCTGCCACCTCGGCGTATCCGGAGCCCAGGTCGCCCGTAGCCAGCCCGCGCTCGATGCGGCCGATGATGCGTGGTGCGTGGGCCATGAACGCAGCGCGCATCGCCCGGCGTCGGGCGACGAAGATCCCGGCGTTCCAGGCGACGCCACCTTCGTGGACCAATCCGTGTGCATCGTCCTGGCTGGGCTTCTCGATGAATGCGCGCAGCCGGTAGGCCTGCAACCCATGGATCACCTCCCCCGAGGCGAGGTCCGGTCGCAGGTAGCCGTAGCCGGTGGCGGCGAACGAGGGTTGGATGCCCAGCGTCACGAGGGGATCGACGACGCCGCAGGCACCATCGGCGAGGCCCTCGGCCGCGCGAAGCACGCCGCGGTAGCCCGCCTCGTCACCGATCAGGTGGTCGGCCGGGAGGACCGCCATGACCTCGTCGTCGGACCGCTTCACGGCGGCGACCGCGAGCGCCACGGCCGCGGCCGTGTTGCGGCCGAGCGGCTCTTCGAGGACCATGGCGCCGGGAAGCTGGCCGCGCACGAGCGCCCCGTAGCGGCGGTCGGTGACGACGAAGATGTCGGCGGGCCCCACCAGTCCCTCGAGGCGGGCGACGGTCATCTGCAGCAGGGAGCGGGGGCCAAGGAGGGGCAGGAACGGCTTCGGCCGCTCGGGCGTGCTGAGCGGCCAGAGGCGGGTGCCGCCCCCGCCGGCGAGGATCACGGCGTACATGCGCGGCCATTCTAGGGGGCGCGGGGGTCGGTCCCTGCCATGCACGTTGACCCCGAGCGGCCGCGCCCTTACCATGCGCGGGTCGCCCCACCGACCGAGGAGCCACGTTGACGATACCCGGTGCGACCCAGTCGCCCGAGGGGAGTTCCGGTCGGCCAGCGTTCCAAGGCGATCGCGCCCCCGCCACGCTGACCGCCGCGCTCGCCGCATCGACCCCGGTCGGTGCGATGTCAGAGCGCGCCGCGGATGTCGAGCTGGTGGACGTCACCAAGCGCTTCGGGCGTTTCGTGGCCGTCGAGCGCATGAGCGTCAGCATCGCGCGCGGCACGTTCTACTCCCTGCTGGGACCCTCCGGCTGCGGCAAGACGACGACCCTGCGCATGATCGCGGGCTTCGAGCAGCCCTCCGAGGGCGAGGTCCTGATCGCCGGCCAGCCTGTGGCCGGCGTCCCGGCCTACCGGCGCAACGTCAACACCGTCTTCCAGCACTACGCGCTGTTCCCGCATATGGACGTCACCCGCAACGTCGGCTACGGCCTCCGACAGCACGGGGTCAAGGGCGAGGAGGAGCGGCGGCGGGTGGACGAGGCCCTTGCGCTCGTCCGGCTCAGCGGCCTCGGCGCGCGCCGTACCTGGGAGCTCTCGGGCGGTCAGCAGCAGCGCGTGGCGCTGGCGCGAGCGCTGATCAACCACCCCACCGTGCTGCTGCTCGACGAGCCGCTGGGCGCGCTCGACCTGAAGCTGCGCAAGGAGATGCAGCTCGAACTCAAGGCCCTGCAGCACCAGGTCGGCATCACCTTCGTGTACGTCACCCACGACCAGGAGGAGGCGATCACGATGAGCGACGTGGTCGTCGTCATGCGCGACGGCCGCGTGCAGCAGCAGGGCTCGCCGCAGGATCTCTACGAGCGCCCGGTCAACCGCTTCGTGGCCGGCTTCCTGGGCCTCTCCAACTTCCTCGCCGGGCGCCTCGTCGAACACCATCCGGCGACCGGCGGTGCCGCCGTGACCATCGGCGAGGGCATGGCCATCCACGGCCGGGTCACCGATCCCGAGGCTCGCCCGAGCGCAGGCGCGGAAGTCACCGTCGCGGTGCGGCCGGAACGGCTGTTCATCGGCCGGGCGGACGATGCCGCGGCCGAGCGGACGGCCGGCGCGACCAGGGTCGCCGGACGCGTCCGCCAGGCCACCTACCTCGGTGACCAGAACGAATACCGCATCGAGACCGCGCTCGGCGAACTGGTCGCGCGGCGACAGAACAGCGAGGCGGGCGGCGCGCTCCCAGGCGTCGGGCCGGGCGATCCGGTCGTCGTCGGGTGGCGGGACGAGGCCAACCTCGTCCTCGTGGCCTGAGAAAGGCGGGCAGCGTCACGAGAGATCGGATCGGACGGGGGCAGGAGGAGACGGCCGCGGGGCGGCGACTGACCGAAGCGACTGACAGAAGCGACTGATCGAAGAGGGAGAGCATGGACCGAAGCGAGTTCTGGGACCTTTATCACGATCTCCAGCGTGGACGGATCACACGCCGCCACTTCATGCAGGCGACCGGGCTCAGCGTGGCCGCGGCCGTGGTCGCGGCCTGTGCGCCTGCCGCGGCCTCGCCGACACCCGGCCCGACTGCGCAGCCCACGGCGCCGCCGAGCGAGGGGGCGACACCGGCTCCGACCATCGACGTCAACGCCGACTGGACGCCGCCGGAGGGCGTGGACCTCGGCGACACCTTGATCATGACCACGTGGCCGAACTACCACGACCCGAAGACCCTGGACCGCTTCAAGGAGCTGACCGGGGTGACCGTGCAGCTCAACATCAAGGGTTCCAACGAGGAGATGCTGGCCGAGCTGCTCGTGGGCGGCACCGGCTGGGACGTCCTGGTGCCCACCAACTACACCTTCGAGACCTACGGAAGCAAGGGCATCGTGGAGAAGCTCGACTTCACCAAGATCCCGCGCTTCGACGCCTCGCGCTACGACCAGCGCCTGCTGTCGCCGGCCTTCTACCCGGCCGGTTCGAAGAACCAGTACGGCTTCAACAAGGACTGGGGCACCACCGGTTTCACGGTCAACACGAAGCACGTCACGACGCCGGTCACGACCTGGAAGGAGTTCTTCGACCGCACCCAGGCCGACCTCAGCGGCAAGGTGATGATCCACGACTACCAGCTGACCTCGATCGGGAGTGCGCTGGTGGCACTGGGCCACTCGTTCAACTCGGTCGACACGGCCGAGCTGGCCGAGGCCGAGAAGCTGCTCATCGCGGTCAAACCCCACCTCTTCGCCATCACCAGCGACTACCAGCCGGCGATGCGCAGCGGGGACGCCTGGATGACCATGACCTGGACGAACGACGGGGTCCAGCTGCACCGCGACATCCCCGAGATCGAGTACGTCATCGCCGCCGACGGCGGCGAGATCTGGTCCGACTTCTACGCCGTCGTGACCGGCGCACCGCACCGCGAGGCGGCCTACGCCTGGCTGGACTACATGGCCACCCCCAAGGTCATGGCGCAGGACGCCATCTTCCACGGCGCCCCGCTCGTCGACTCCGCGGGGATCGCGCTCCTGCCCGCCGAGTCCACCGGGAACAAGATCAGCTATCCCGACGCGGCTTCGCTGACGAAGCTGGAGTTCGGGACCGCCGAGCTGCTCACCAGCCAGGCACGAGCGGATCTCTGGGCACGCGTCAAGTCCGCGTGACGTCAG
>JBGPMJ010000112.1:0-7706 GCA_041486935.1 Candidatus Limnocylindria bacterium
GCCGGCGGTTTCCTGAACCTTTCGAAGGACGTGGTCGACGCGATGACGAGCGCCGGGCTCAAGTGGGGCGGCGACTGGGAGGGCGCCAAGGATTTCATGCACTTCGAGCTCTAGCCAGGGCAGGACCGGCCGGGTCGAGGCCCGGGAGGGTCGCGATCCGCGGGGCTCGAGCCGACCTTCTGGAGCGCTATCCTTCCCGTGGCGCCGTCCTGCTCTGGACGCCGGGATGATGGGTGCGGCACTTGGCTGACGAGACGCTCGTCGCGGACCTGTACGACGCGATCCCCAAGGTCGAGCTGCACTGTCACGTCGAGGGCTGCGTGCGCCCGGAGACGGTGCTGGAGCTGGCGCGGAAGGCCGGCCGGAGCCTCCCGGTGGAGGATCCGACCGAGCTCTATCGTTACACCTCGCTCGATTCGTTCCTCGCGATCTTCTGGCTGGTTCAGGGAACCCTCGTCGAGCCCGCGGACTGGGAGCGCATCGCGTACGAGTCGCTCGTCGACGCGGCGGCACACGGCCTGCGCTATCGCGAGATGTTCTTCACGCCCGCGCGCCACCTCGCAGCCGGCCAGACGCTGGCCGGGATCATCGACGGCTTGACAGCCGGGATCCAGGCGGCCGAGGCGGCCGCCTGGGTGCAGTGCATGCTGATCGCCGATATGGATCGAGCCTACGGACCCTCCGCGGGCCGCGAGCTCGTCGAGCAGCTGGCCGAGCTACGGCACCAGAGCCGCGCCGAGCGGGTCATCGGGGTGGGCATGGACTCGACGGAGCTGGGGGTGGACCTGGCGTCCTTCGCGGAGCCGTTCGAACTCGCGCGACGTCACGGGTTCCGCTGCACCGGCCACGCCGGCGAGGCGGTCGGCACGGGACCCCAAAACGTCCTGATCAGCCTCGACGTGCTTGGCCTGGAGCGCATCGACCACGGGGTCGCGGTCGTGGAGGACCCTGCGCTGGCCCGACGCATGGCGGCCGACCGCGTCCCATTGACAGTCTGCCCCAACAGCAACGTGATCATCGCCAATCGGTTCCCGAGCCTCCGCGAGCACCCCTTCCGGGCGATGCGCGAGGCGGGAATGCTCGCCACGCTCAATACCGATGACCCGGGGATGACCGACGTCGATCTCGGCAAGGAGTACCGCAGCGTGGCCGAGGCTCAAGGGCTCGACTTCGATGATCTCGCAGCGGTCGCCCTCGACGGTGTCGAGGCGTGCTGGCTCGACGACGTCGATCAACGTGTCCTTCGCCGGGAGTTCTCGCAAGCTCTCGAAGACCTTCGGCCACAGGCTCCGACGAACCATCAGCACTCAGCGTGATGAGAGGCGGCACCCTCCGCTAGCATCGCGGTAAGTGACGAGCCCTAACCTCGAACGCGGCCTCGCCTACGGTGTCGGTATGGCGCTGCCGTTCGCCGCTGCCTGGGCGGTCGGAGCCGCGGTCCTCGACCTCGGCGCCGGACTGGTGCTCGTGGCCGCGATCGCCGGCTGGTTGATCGGCACGGCCGCGGCGCTCGGCGCGGAGCCGGGCACGATCCGGCGCACCCGGGGCACCGTCACGCTCGCGGTCGCCGTGTGCCTCGCAACGTGGCTGGCGGCCACGGTCGGGGCCTACCTCTTGGGCCTGGCCATCCTGCCCGGCTCGACGCTGCCCTTCCTCGAGCGCATGGCCAACGCCCCGTTCCTCGACACCCTGGCCCAGCAGTTCCTGCCGCTCGGCCCGCTCGAGCTGGGCGCCGTCGCCTTTTCCGGCTGGCTGGGCGCCCGCTAGGCTCGAGGCTCGGCTCCCTCGGCCGCCCCGGCCACCTCCTCGGCCATCCCGGACGGCGTCAGCTGCTCGGTCAGCAGGCGGAAGAAGCGCGCGGGCGCGGCGGCCTCCCCATCGAGCGAGCACCAGGCCCGCAGCAGGTGCTCGCCGCCGGCGTAGGAGAAGACGTAGGTGCGCCAGAGCGGGTGCGAGATGAACTCGATGCGTTTGGCGGCGCGCTCGGGCGTGTCCAGCGCGTGCTCCACCAGCCAGGCACCGACCTCATCCGCCGGCCTGCCCTCGGCGTGGAGCAGCAGCGCCGCGTCGCCACCAACCCCCCTCATGCTCCGACGCGCATCGGCGATCGCCTGCGCCTGCGCCGCTTCGTCCGCGCCGGCGTCGATCCCCGCCACCGCGAAGGCGCCGACGAGGAGCTTCCGCCACGCGTCGCGCGGGAGCGTGAACGTCCGCCCCAGCTCCGCCAGCCCCTCCGATACGAAGCATTCGGGGGCGTTGATGAGCAGCAGGCTAGCCTCGAGGCGCCCATGCTCGCGGACCAGGCGCGCCTCCTTCCAGGCATGCTCGAGATGATGGCCGGGGAACGTCTCGTGGCTCAGCGTGCCGATGAGGTCGGGCAGGCGGATGGGCAGCTCCGTGTTCAGGTCGACGCGCGAGCGGAGTCCGCCGTCGTACCAGTTGTAGCCGCTCCACGGCTGGCCACGCACGAGGGAGACGCGCAGCGACTCCCCTTCGGGGGCGGCGAAGACCGGGGACGAAGCCTCCCGCAGGCGGGGCACGAGCCAGTCCACGAGGGCCGGCAGACGCTCGACGGGCACGACCAGTCGGGCATCCCAGGCCTCGATCCGGGCCCGCAGCTCCCCGGAGCCGGGCAGCGCGGCGTCGAGCGCGGCACGGGCCTCGGCATAGGTCGCGGCCGCCAGGGCCTGCGGCGCGGCGTCGAAGCAGCGGGTGACCTCCTCCACGTAGGGCAGACGCTCCCCGGCCTCGCGGGCCGCGAGCGTCTCGATGGCCACCAGCTGGCGGTCGAGCCAGCGCGCCCGATCCTGCTCCGGCTCCTCCGCGGCCACGCGCGTCCGCAGCTCCCGGGCATCGTCGGCCAGCCGCGCCGCGGGCCGCAGCGGCTCCATGTCCACCTGCCCCTTGAGATCGCGCGGCCCGTAGTAGCCGTCGACGATGCCGGGGATGCGCTGGTCGAGGCGAAGGCCGAGCAGCAGGTAGTCCCGGGCGATCGGGTCGGGAGCGGGGACCAGCGTCTCGCCGCCCACCGCCGGCACCCAGGCGCCGTCGCTCACGCGCCGACGCCCCCCGTCTCGCCGACGAAGGGCATCCCGTCCTCGGCCGCCTTGAGGCTCATGCGCAGCGCGGCCGTCTTCTGCTGGGCCACCTCGCGCACGTAGTCGGCCTCCTCGGCCTTCGTCATGGGGCGGCCGCGGACCTGCTCGCGTGGGCGCCCGACTCCCAGCCAGACGAGGTGATAGCGATCCATCGAGCCCCAGGCGGCCAGGAGCAACGCGTCCGATTCGCGGATCCAGGCGCGCAGGGCGGTCAGCGAAGGGTCCGCATGGAGCCGCTCGCCTTCGACCACCAGCCGACGGTTGCGCGCGATGAGCTCGAGGCGGGTCACGGGGCGTCTGCCTCGCCGCGGATGAAGGCCTCGCGGTCGGCGCGGGCGCGCCGTGTCCATGGCCCCGGCAGCCCGTCGCCGATGGGCGCGCCGGCGTACCGCGTGATGGGCAGGATGCCGGCCACGCTGGAGGAGAGGAACGCCTCGTCGGCCTCGAGGAGGTCGCGCGTCGTCAGCCAGCCTTCGTGCGGCGCGAGGCCGACGCGCGCCGCCCAGCCGAGCAGCCAGCTGCGGGTCGTGCCGGGCAGGATGGCGCAGGCGAGCGATGGGGTGGCGAGTTCCCCTCGGCGCACCAGGAAGACGTTCGACGTCGTCGCCTCGGAGAGGAAGCCGTCGATGGTCAGGAAGAGCGCATCGTCCGCGCCCGCGGCGCGCGCCTCCAGCCGAGCGTGCACGTAGTCGGCGCGGCTCGTCGTCTTCAGCGCCACGAGCGGGTTCTCCGGGTCTCGCCGGATGGCGCTGGCGACCACGTGCAGGCCGCGCTCCAGGTGGTCCGGCGGCGGCGGCACGACCGGCCAGGCCTGCACGACGACCGTCGGCGGCGGCAGCTCGCCGTGCGGCAGCAGGCCCCGCGCGACGATCGGGCCGCGGCTGACCGTGATGCGGATGGAGGCATCGGCCTCGGGGCCGTCGAGGACCTCCGCCGCCAGGAGCTGGGCGATGGCGCCGGCAAGTCGGGCCTCGATGTCGTCGGGCAGCGGGATGGAGAGTCCGGTGGCCGAGCGGCGCAGGCGGGCGGCGTGTTCGGGCAGCTCGGTGGGGTGGCCACCGCGGGCGCGCAGCGTCTCGAATACGCCGTCGCCGAGCTGGAAGCCGCGGTCGAAGGCCGACAGGTGCGGGCCGTCGGCGGGCAGCAGCCGGCCGTCGACCCAGACGTGCGCGGGGCGGTGCGTGGTCACGGCCGGATCATCGGGGCGGAGGCCTACGCCTCGACCGCCCCCAGCGCCGAGAGCGGCCCGCGCGCCTTGGCTCGGGTCTCCTCCCACTCCTCGGTCGGGTCGGAGCGCCAGGTCATGCCGCCGCCCACGTGGAGCGTCAGGCGCGAACCATCGGCCACGAAGGTGCGGATGAGGATGGACGAGCCCATCGCGCCATCGGCCCCGATCCACAGGGCGGTCCCCGTGTACGGCCCGCGCCGCACCGGCTCCAGGGCCTCGATGACCTCCATGGCCCGGATCTTCGGGGCGCCGGTGATCGAGCCACCGGGGAAGGACGCGGCCAGCAGGTCGAAGGCATCCCGCCCCGGCAAGAGGCGCCCGGTCACCGTGGACACGAGATGCTGCACGGCGCCGGTCCGCTCCAGGCGGCACAGCCGCGGCACGCGGATGCTGCCGGGGCTGCAGACGCGGCCGAGGTCGTTGCGCAGGACGTCCACGATCATCACGTTCTCGGCGCGGTCCTTCTGACTGGCCAGCAGCTCGGCGGCCAATGCACGGTCCTCCTCGGGCGTGGCGCCGCGCGGCCGCGTGCCCTTGATGGGATCCGTCTCCACGCGCCCATCCGCGTCCAGGGCGAGGAACGGCTCCGGGCTTGCCGACAGGAGCGCCCGCCCCTCCCCGAGGTCCAGGTACGCGGCGTGCGTCACGGGATCGCCGGTGCGCAGGCGCCTGTAGAGCGGCCAGGTCGGGCCGGACCAGGGCGCCACGAGGCGTCGAGAGACGTTGGCCTGGTAGATCTCGCCGCGCGCGATCTCGTCGCGCACGCGCTCGACCATGGCCTCGAAGGCGCGGCGGTCGAGGTTCGACGCGAAGGCCCCGGGGGGATCGGGTGCGGGGGCCGACGCCGGGGCCCCGCTGGGCTCGGGCGCCAGGAGTCGATCGAGCAGCTCCGAGCGCCGGCGGCGCAGCCGCTCGAGGTCGCCATCGACCGCCCGCCCCGCGAGCCACGCCGCCCCGCTGGCCCGGTTCCAGGCCACCACGAGGTCGTGCAGCGCGAGGCGCATCTCCGGCAGCGGCTGATCGCTCGCCGCGCGGCTCGGCAGCCGTTCGAAGCGCCGGCCGAGGTCGTAGCCGAGGAAGCCGGTCAGGCCGCCCGTGAACGGGGGCGCGGCCGGGTCGCCGACGCGGCCGGGAGCCAGCCGCCCCCGCAGCCGGCGAGCGCCCGCGAAGGGGTCCGGGCCGTCCGAAGCGGCCTCCAGCACCGCCAGGGGATCGGCCGCGAGGTAGCTCCATCGTGCGCGCCGCCCCGGCCGGGCGCTCTCCAGCAGCACCAGCCCGGGCAGGTCGCGAAGCCGCTCAGCGGCGTTGAGCGGCGGGACGCCGTCGAGCGCGGGGAAGCGCTCCACGATCAGGCCGGTGCTGGTCGACGTCGCGCCGAGACCGAGGGTCACTCGCCCATGATAGGGCGACCCTGCACGGCGCCGGTCGGCCGGTCATCATGACGGCCATGCCTGCTCCTCGGCTCGTTCCCGCGCGCCTCCAGAACGCCTTCGACCTCGTCGCGCGGCAGGTCGGGCGCGGTGACGTCCCCTCCGCGGTCCTCGCGGTCGCGAATCGCGAGGGCCTGGTCCGTGTCGAGGCGTTCTCCGGCCAGGATGCCGCCTCGCGGGAGTCGATCTACCTGTTGGCCTCGATCTCCAAGCCGATCACGGCCACGGCCGTCATGCAGCTCGTCGAGCGCGGCCTGCTCGTCCTCTCGGCCCCGCTCCAGCGCATCATCCCGGAGTTCGTCGCCCCGCCGAGCGGGCCGGGCCTGCCGGGGGCGGAGGCGGTCACGACCTGGCACGTCCTCACCCACACCTCGGGCGTCGTGGACATGGACGACGATCTCCTCAGCCGCGAACGGCCGGACCGGGCGCGCCTGCTGGAGATCGCCTGCACGTCGCCGCTGCGGTTCGTGCCCGGTTCTCGCTTCAAGTACAACTCGCTCTCCTTTGGCCTGCTCGGCGAGGTCATTCGCCGGCTCGACGGTCGCGACTACCCTGACTACCTCCGGGCGCAGCTCTTCGACCCACTCGGCATGAGGGACGCGGCGTTCGCACCGACCGATCCGGCGCGCGCCGTGGCGGCCGACTTCCCGGGTGTGCCGAGGGAGTACCAGGCGTTCGCCGCGACCTACTTCAACTCGATCCAGGCTCCCGGCGGTGGGCTCTGGGGCAGCGCCGCCGACCTGGTCGCGTTCGGGCGGGCGATGCTTCGCGGCGGAGGGCTGGACGGCGTGCGGGTGCTGGGGCGGAGGTATGTGGCGCTCATGACCCGTGCGCATACCGGGGAGCTGCTCGACGAGAGCTACACCCCGCCGCGGCCCGCCCGCTATGGGTTGGGCTGGGGCGGTCCGGACGGGACCGAGGACTCGCCCGCGTCCGACCGCGCCTTCGGGCATGGCGGGGCCACCGGCACCCGGCTGCTCGTCGATCCCGAAGCCGATCTCGTCGTCGTCTACCTCGCGAACCGCTGGGGGACCGGCCCCGAACTGTCGTTCGCGGCCATCCAGGCCGTCTACGGCGCCCTGGAAGACTGACCCAGCCGCCAAACCGGCCCGAGAGGGAGGAGCCCGATGCCCGACACGTGCAGCCACCTTCAGCTCATCGACCCCGAGGCCGAGCCGAGCGCCGACGGCTGCGAGGACTGTCTGCGCATAGGGGGCCAGTGGGTCCACCTGCGGATGTGCCTCATCTGCGGGCACGTCGGCTGCTGCGACCAGTCCCCGAACCGACACGCGACCGCTCACTGGCACGCCGAGGGGCACCCGCTCGTCCGATCCTTCGAGCCGGGCGAGGACTGGGCCTATTGCTACCCGGACGACCTCTTCATGGAGCCGGAGTAAGCGCCGCTCGCCTGGGTCGCGCCGCGCGCTCCTGAGGCACGAACCCGATCCGCGATCCTCATGCGCACGCCTAGGGAGCGTTAGAAGCCCGGGGGCCCGGAATGGGCACCATACGCACGCCGGGCGGGCGGATGAGGGCCGAGGACGTCTTCGGGAGCCGCCCTCGGCTTCCTACGTCCCGAGCACGTTCGAATGAGGGCCGATGGCCATGGTCGGGAGACGTGGCCTTGGCCCGCGCGCGCCCGACGCCGGCCGTCATGACCAGGGGTCATGCGGGGCACTGAACCTGTGCGTGGCTACCGCACGATTGGCCGCGATCGCTGGGCATGCACGCTCGGGATCGAGCGCTGGCATGCAGGGCGGTCATGACGCCGGCAAGCCGTCACCGCTCGATGGGCACGTTGACCATGCTGCCCCACTCGGTCCACGACCCATCGTAGTTGCGGACCTTCGGGTAGCCGAGCAGCTCGTGCAGCACGAACCAGGTGTGGCTGGAGCGCTCGCCGATGCGGCAGTAGGCGATGACGTCCTTGTCGGGCGTCACGCCCTTGCC
>JBGPMJ010000113.1:0-7694 GCA_041486935.1 Candidatus Limnocylindria bacterium
AGCGGGTCCAACGTGCAGAGCCGGGGCGTCGTCGTGGTCGAGAGCGGCGACCATCGCTGGGAGGCGACGGCCGAGGGCAACGGCGCCGTGGACGCGCTATTCGGCGCCGTGGACCGGGCCCTGGCCGGCGTCCTCAGCGGGCACCCGCGGCTGCTCACGTACGACGTCCACGCCGTGGCCGAGGGGCCCGATGCGGAGGGTCGCGTCACGGTCCGGATCTCCCCGCCGGCGGGCGGGACCGGGGCTCGGGCGGAGGGCACCTACGAGGGAACCTCGCAGTCCGCGAACATCATCGCCGCGTCGGTCGAGGCCTACATCGAGGCCATCAACGAGCTCCTGGCCGAGGAACACTGGGCCGGCGCCACCGACGCCGCCGGCAACCGGCGCAGGACGCGCGGCGAGAAGCTCGCCCAACCCAAGGCCGAATTCGACGAGGATGCCGCCCGGCACGACACGAGCGCCTGGTTCGAGCGGTAGGCGCGCGGGCCGGACACCGCCCGGTCGCCCGAAGGAGGGGCCGGGCATCGCCCTGGCGCCGCGGCCGCGCATGGTCCTGGCGCCGGATCCATCCCCCGGGGGCATTGTTCCGCGGCCAGCCGGGCGCCAAGCGTCGGTCCACACCGCCCGTGCATCGCTCTGGGGCCGGATTCATCTCCCGGGGACATGGCTGCCTGCCCTACTGGGGGCTGGCCACCCGCGCCGCGTCGGCCGCGCGCCCGTTCGGCGCCGCTGGCGCTGCAGCGATGCCCCGCAGCAATGGCCGCGCGCCCGATCGGGCGCCAAGCACGGCCCGACGAGGGACGCGTTTCGCGGCGACGGCTAGATGAAGCTCCCGCAGTAGCGGCACTTCGAGGCGTCGGCCAGGACGGTTTCCCTGCAGTAGGGGCAGGTCTTGGTGGTCGGCACGGGCGCCTCGGAAGCCGGCTTGATGAACGTGCGGCTGATCTGCCAGACCACGTACGCGATGACGACGAACGAGATGATCGTGTTGATGAAGGCGCCCCAGCGGATGGCCACCTCGGGCGCGTCGCCGGCCGCCGCCTGCAGGACGATCTTCAGCTGCGAGAAGTCCACCTTGCCCAAGGCCTGCCCGATGGGCGGCATGATGATGTCGTTGACGAGCGAGTTCACGACCCCGCCCAGGGCGCTGCCGATGATCACGCCGATGGCCAGCGCCAGGGCGTTCGTCCTGAGCAGGAACGCCTTGAAGTCCGAGATCACGGGTCACCTCCAGCGTGGCGGGAGTTTGAAACCGACCGAGCATAGCGCCGAGGGGCGCCGCCACGGCTAGACTCCGGGCCGTGACTCGCATCGCCTTCGCCGGGGAGCACGGCGCCTTCGCCGAGGACGCCGTGCTGGCTTGGCGCCCCGACGCCGACCCCATCCCCGTGCCCGGCTTCCGCGAGGTCTTCGAGGCGGTGGCAGGGGGTCGCGCGCCGGACGACCCCTCGGGCGCGCCGAGGATCGAGCTCGGCGCCCTGCCCATCGAGAACCTCGTCAACGGCACCATCCGCGAGACGTACGACCTGCTCCTCGAGCACGACCTCGTGATCGTCGGCGAGGTCATCGTGCCGGTCCACCTCTGCCTCGCCGCGCTCCCCGGGGAGCGACTCGAGACGATCGAGCGGGTGTACTCGCACATCCAGGCGCTGGGACAGGCGGAGTCGTTCCTGCGCACCCGGCCGTGGAGCCTGCTGACGACGTACAACACCGCGGGCTCGGGCAAGCTCATCGCCGAGCGGCGGGAGCGCGGCGCGGCGGCCGTCCTCTCGCCCCGGGCCGCGGCAGCGTACGGCCTGCAGATCCTTGCTGACGGCATCCAGAGCGTGCCCGACAACCGCACCCGCTTTCTTATCGTGGCCCGGCCCGGCGAGGCCCCGGCCCCGCCGGCCGCGCCCACCGACCCCGTAGCCGGCCACCGGACGACCCTCGCCCTGGCCGTGCGCAACGAACCGGGCTCGCTCCATCGCTGCCTGGGCGTCTTCGCCGAGGCCGCCCTGAACATGAGCAAGCTCGAGTCTCGCCCCAGCCGCGAGCGGGCCTGGGAGTACGTCTTCTGGGTTGAGCTCGACGCCGACGCCTCGGCGCCGGCCACCGCGGCCGCCCTCGACGAGCTGCGCGGAGTGGCCGCGATGGTCCGCGTCCTCGGTTCCTATCCGCGGGCACCCGACCGCTGGGAAGGTTGAGGCCGCTACTCGACCACGAGCCCGCCGAGGCTCGGGAGCCCGAGGGGCTCGGCCCGAGGTCCGACCCGCGGCCGGGGTAGAATCCGCGGCGCCCTGCGCCCCACCGAAGGAGTCCTCGGCCCATGTCCGCCATCACCGGCACCAAGCCCCATCCGATCTTCCTGGCCGGACGCTGGGTCGAGTCGCCGGACGCGCTCGAGGTCACCAACCCGGCCAGGCCCGGCGAGCCCGCCGGCCACACGTTCAACGCCACGCCCGAGCAGTACGAGGAGGCCGTCCAGGCGGCCGTCGCGGCGTTCGAAGTGACGCGCCATCTGCCGGCCTACGAGCGCGGCCGCATCCTGCGCGAGATCGGCGCCGGCATCCGGGCGCGACGGGAGGAGCTGGCCCGACTCATCGCCCTTGAGGCCGCCAAGCCGGTCCGCGACGCCATCGTCGAGGTCGACCGCGGCGCGCTCACCTTCCGACTGGCCGCCGAGGAGGCGGAGCGGATGGTCGGCGAGACGATCCCGCTCGACATCATGCCTGCCTCGAAGGGCCGGGTGGGCATCACGCGCCGCTTCCCGATCGGCCCGGTGGCGGCCATCAGCCCCTTCAACTTCCCGCTGAACCTGGCCGCGCACAAGCTCGCGCCGGCCATCGCGGCAGGTTGCTCGATCGTGCTGAAGCCGCCGTCCAAGGATCCGCTGACGATGCTCACCGTGGCCGAGATCGTGGAGGCGGCGGGGCCGCCCCCGGGCTCGGTCAGCATCCTGCCCATGAGCCGCGAGCTGGGCGACCGGATGGTGGCCGACCCGCGCTTCAAGCTGCTCACCTTCACCGGCAGCCCGGCCGTCGGCTGGCGCATGAAGGAGCGCGCGGGCAAGAAGAAGGTCGTGCTCGAGCTGGGCGGCAACGCCGGGGTCATCGTCGACCAGAGCGCCGACCTCGACTGGGCGGTGAAGCGGATCCTCGTGGGCGCCTTCACCTACGCCGGCCAGGTCTGCATCAGCGTGCAGCGCATGTTCGTCCACCAGGACGTCTGGGACGAGTTCATGGCGCGCTTCGTCGAGGCGGCGCGCAACCTCCGCACCGGCGACCCGCTCGACCCGGAAACGGTCCTGGGCCCGATGGTCGAGGAGGCTCAGGCGCAGCGCGCGCAACGCTGGGTCGAGGACGCGGTGGCGCTCGGCGGCAAGCTCCTCACGGGAGGCCTTGCTGAGGGCGCCTTCTTCCCGCCCACGATCATGACCGACGTCCCGACGACCGCGCAGGTCTGCTCCAACGAGGCCTTCGCGCCGGTCGTCGTGGCCTTCCCCTTCGCCGACTTCGACGACGCCATCCGCCGCGTCAACGACTCCTTCTACGGGCTCCAGACGGGCGTCTTCACGAACGACCTCGGCCACGCCTGGCACGCCTTCGAGGAGCTGGAGGTGGGCGGCGTGATCGTCAACGACATCCCGACCTACCGCATCGACCACATGCCCTACGGCGGCGTGAAGGACTCCGGGCTGGGGCGCGAGGGCCTGCGCTGGGCCATCGAGGACATGACCGAGCTGCGCCTCATGGTGCTCGCCCAGCCGCAATAGGGCCCTCGCAGCGTCCACGCGCGGGCCCGGCGGCGATCGATACGGCGGGCCGCCTACTGCGAAGGTACTACTCCGGTACCCCTCAAGTCCCGTATCGCACTACGTCGTCCACGGGGTACAACCTCACGAGACAACGCACGACCGGCCACGCTACGTCCCACGGGTCGGTTCGTCTTCGCGATGGGGGTCACGAGACCCACGCCGGATCGACCGGCGCGGAAGGGAAGCATGGACCCGATGGACCAGACGATCAGCGCCCGGATCCAGCGCCGGCGCAAGCGCCGCGGCATCATCGCGCTCCTTGCGGCGCTCTCGACGCTCAGCCTGGGAGCCGGCGCCTTCTCGCTCGCGCTGTTCACGGACAGTGCGACCGCGACCGGCGCGTTCACGACCGGGACGATCGACATCGCCGTCAACCCGACGGCGCTGTTCACCGTCGCGGCCGCCTTCCCGGGCGACTCCGGCAGCGCCACGCTGACCGTCGCCAACAACGGGACCGGCGCGCT
The DNA here is from genome assembly GCA_041486935.1 of Candidatus Limnocylindria bacterium. Taxonomy (GTDB): domain Bacteria; phylum Chloroflexota; class Limnocylindria; order Limnocylindrales; family CSP1-4; genus CSP1-4. The sequence continues at coordinate 4,261 of JBGPMJ010000113.1, forward strand.
GCGCTATGCGATGACGACCGCGGCCACCAACGCGGACAGCAAGGGCCTGCGCGACCAGCTCCAGCTGACGATCAAGGCGGGGACCTGCCCGGGTGCGGGAGCGGCTCTCTACGGGGCGGCCGCCCTGAGCGGTGCCCTGTTCGGCGACCCGACGCAGGGCAGCCAGGCCGGCGATCGGACCCTGGCCGCCGGTGCGACCGAGGACCTGTGCTACCTGTGGAGCCTCCCGTCTGCGACCGGCAACGCCTTCCAGAACGCCACGACGACGGCGACCTTCACGTTCGCCGCAGAGCAGACCGCCAGCAACCCGTAAGCGACGGGCCGCACCCGGAGCACATGAACGGATGAACGTCCTGGCGACCGCGACGCGGATGCTGCGACGGGTCCTCGACCTGGCGCTCGTGCTGCTCATCGCCGCTGCCCTGGCCGGCGTCTTCTTCGGCCGGATCTTGCCCATGCTCGGCCCGACGACCCTTGTCGTTCGCGGCCCCTCGATGGCGCCGGCGATCCCCCTTGGCGCGCTCGTCGTCACGACCCCGGTCGAGGCGGCGGCGCTCGCGGTCGGCGACGTCGTCTCCGTCCGCGTCGGGCCCGAGCAGGCGGTCTTCACCCACCGCATCGTGCGCGTCGTTGCGCGCCAGGGCGAGATCTGGATCGAGACGAGGGGCGACGCCAACGACGCCCCGGACCCGGCCATCGTGCCGGCCTCGTCGGTCGTCGGTCGGGTCGCTCTCACCGTGCCGGTCCTCGGCTACCTCGTCGTGCTCCTCTCGTCGCTGTCCGGGGTACTGCTCCTGATCGGCCTCGCCGGGGTGCTGCTGCTCGGCGCGTGGATCCTCGAATCCGTGGAACTCGACGAGCAGGAGGAGCCGGCGCAGGAAGTCGCGCTCGAGGCGCCTCCGGCACGTCCCAGGGTGGCGGCGGCACGCCGCAGGGTCGCGGCTGCCCATCGTGGGACGGGAACCTGACCCGTGCGCATCCGCCGGCTGCCGGTCGTCGCCGCGGCGATCCTCGCGCTGGCCACCGGAACCTCCCTCGGGTTCCTGGCGCCGCCGGCGACCCTCGCCTTCCTGGTCGACTCGGCGACCTCGGTGGCGACCTTCACGACCGACGGTCTCGATCCGCCGACGAGCCTTTCGGCGACGGGCGGGGCTTCGGCTGCACTGGCCTGGACGCCGACCGTCGACACCTACGCCTCGGGGTACCAGGTGCTCCGCTCCGCCACCAGCGGCAGCGGCTACGCGCAGGTCGCGACCGCCACGCCGCGGACCGCGTCGTCGTACGCGGACGTGCCGGCGACCGACGGCACGTACTACTACGTCCTTCGCTCATACCTCTCGAGCTGGACCAGTGCCCAGACGGCCGAGGTGAGCGCCATCGTCAAGATGGGCAACACGGGGCTGAAGGCGTGCACGACACAATCGGCCGATACGAACGGCGATGCCAACGGCTACGAGACGAACCCGGGCAACGGTTGCACCGACGACGGCCTGGTCGCGACCGACCTCAACTCCGGAACGAGCACCAGCACGAGCTGCGCGAACGCGGGCAAGGACCGGCACCGCTTCGCCACCTTCGGGCTCGGGCTGCCCGGGGCGGTGATTTCGATCAACGGCATCACCGTGAAGGCCAAGGAGGCCCTCGATGCGACGGCCGGCACGAACCTGATCTGCGCCCAGCTCTCGTGGAACGCCGGGACGAGCTGGACCGCCACGCAGCAGGTGAACGTGACCAGCACCGCCCAGACCTGGTACACCCTCGGCGGTTCCGCCTTCCTGTGGGGACGGGCCTGGGCGGTCGGTGACCTCTCCGACGCGAACTTCCGGGTCCGGCTGATCGACGTCTCGAGCGTCACCACGCGCGACTTCTTCCTCGACTCCGTCCAGGTGCAGGTGAACTACACGCCGTAGCGGCCGCCGCCCCGTCCGATGGTCCCGCTCGCGATGGGACGTTCGGGTGGGGGCGTCTGGTCACCATGACGTGGCACAACCTTCACGTGCACGAGACGATCGCAGCCCCCGCCACCGAGCCCCTGCGCCTCGTGCGCATGCGCCTGGCGCTGGCTCTCCTGGCCACCGCCCTGCTGCCGTTCGCGCTCGGGATGCTCGTCCTGCCCACGATCACGGGCGCCGATCATGCGGCGGAGCAGGAGCGCGTCGGAGCCGCCAGCGCCGCCCTGTCGGCCTCCATCGCCGCTGAGTTCGAGCGGGCGCGCAGCGGCCTTCTGCTCGTGGCGGCCAACCCGGAAGTGCGGCGGGCCCTGAGCGAGACGCCGGCCGCCGATGAGGGGGAGCTGGCTGCCGGGCAGGCGGCCATCCGCGCGATCGCGGCCGACAGCGTCGCCCACGTGGCGGTCCTCGACGCGGCCGGTCGCGAGCTTCTGCACGTGCAGCAAGGCATTCCGGGCGGTGCGGGCCGGGACGCCGGCGCGGAGGCCCTCGCCGCCGCGGTGCCGGACATCCTCGGCCTTGCGGCTGGCCAGGTCTACCGTTCCGAGCCCTACGACTCCTCGGCGGGCGACCGTCAGGTCATGATCGGCGCTCGTGTCGCCGCAGCGCGGGGCACGACCGCGGGCGCCGTCATCTTCGAGATCTCCCTCGCCGGCCTGCTCGGAGCGAGCGGCGCCGCGGCGAGCGGCGAGCCGGCCTACGCGCTCATCGTCGATGCCGGCACGGGCGCCGTCGTGGCGGACAGCCGGGCGGCGAGCGGCGATCCGAGCGACGTCGTGGCCGCGGGAGGGCTGGCCCACATCGACGGCGCCATCGCGGACGCGGTCGACCGCGCCGGTCGTGCCGTCGCCACCCTCTTCAGCGACGGCTGGAGCGTCGGGCTCTCGCCGCTCGTCGGGGTCATCCCGGCCTTCGGGGACTGGTCGGTCGTGGTCGCCGAGCCGGCACCGGCGCTGCCCGTCCACCTCATGGTGCCCCTGGGCCTGCTCATCGCGTTGATCTTCGTCCTCGTGGCCTGGATGGCCCGCCAGGTCCTGCGACCGGCGGTCGAGCTGGAACGCTCCCGGGCGGACCTCGCCCGCCTCTACCAGCGAGTCGGCGTGGACGCCCGCACGGATGTCGTGACGGGCCTCGGCAACCATCGGGCCTGGCAGGAGGAGTTCGAGCGCCAGCTCGACCAGGCCCGGCGTCACGGGGTCCCGGTGGCGCTGCTGCTCATCGACCTCGATGACTTCCGGCGTGTCAACGACTTCACCGGCCACCTGGCGGCGGATGGCCTGCTGCGCGACATCGCCGAGCTCATCACGGCGGACATCCGGCGCGGCGACAGCGCGTTCCGCATCGGCGGCGACGAGTTCGCCCTGGTCATGCCGCACTCCGATGCCTCGGCCGCGCTCGTCGTGGCCCAGCGCCTGCTCGAGGGCGCACGGCAGCCACGGTGGGATGGTCGGCTCGATCATCCGATCTCTTTCTCGGCGGGCATCG
>JBGPMJ010000114.1:0-7686 GCA_041486935.1 Candidatus Limnocylindria bacterium
CCCACATGATGGCCGGCGCGACCGCGCCGCCGAGGTGGCAGTGGAGCTCGGTCAGCGGTACGCGGCGGGAGAGGATGGGCGGCACGCCCTCATCCTAGGGGAATCGAAAGGGCCCGGGGGATCCGAGGCCTTGCTGTCTCGGCGCCGACACCATTCCCCTCAGGGCATCTGGCCCCCTCAGGCATTGGATGCGCGCCGGAGGGGCACGTGGCAGGGCGCCGGCGGCGCGAGGCGTCGAACCGATGTCCGGGGGGCATCGTCCTGGCCCCAGGGGCCAACCAACGAGAGCCTATGCGTCCGACGGCCGCGAATCGATGCTCCGCGGGCATGACTCCGGGGCCGAGGAGCAAGCCGCTGGACGGTCGTGCCGACTCAGGCCCGAAACCTATGTCCCGGGGGCATGGATGCGCCGCGGCTGGAGCAGCCGCCGACGCGATCAGGGCCGGTGCGCGGCGTCCTGACGGTGGGAGGCGGAGTTGCCGTGCGACGTGGACGCGGACGCGCCGGACGTGCCGGACGTGCCGGCCTCGGCGGAAGGACCGTGGGTGCCGCGGGCGACAGCGCTCACCGCACCGCCGTGATTGTCGTTCTTGCCGCCGACGGCATCGCTCTGCGCAACGGCCGAAACCGCGGCTCCGTGCTCGCCCTGGGCGCCAGCCTCGTCCAGCGAGTCGGCGGCCGTGTCCGTTTCCGAGTCCTCGGTTTCGTTGACGTCCTCGTCCTGGCCCTCGGCCGCGTTGGCGTCCTGGTCCTGGTCCTCGGCCCCAGGGGCTGCCTGGACGTGGGAGGCGCCGACCGTCGAGGGTCGGGCAAGGTGGGTGGCGCCGGCCACGCCGGCCACGGCGAGGAGCAGGAGCAGGGCCGCGACGATGGCGGTCCAACGCGTTCGAAGTCGTTCCATGGGCGGGACCCTACACCATGCCCGCGGCCCTGTCAGCGGGACCATCGGGCCAGGGACCGCAAGAAGCGGTGCCGGCCGACACCGGGTCGCGACATCCCCGCGTCAGGACCGGTGGTCATGCGAAACCGGCGACTCGTGCTTGCCTGCCCTCGCATTGCGGTTCATCGTGAGGCATCCACGCTGAGGTTCGCGGCCCGGCATGACCGGCGGTCATAGCGGGGTTCTTCGGGTCATGCGACGGGCGGGACCGCCGCCACGCGGGCGCGCTTGGCGGACTCCGGGACCTGGTCGCGGGCGTGGTAGCTGGAGCGTACCAGCGGCCCCGACTCGACGTGCTTGAACCCCAGTGCCAGCGCCTCGACGCGCATCTCGGCGAACTCGTCGGGGTGGACGTAACGCACGACCGGCAGGTGCCGTTCGGAGGGGCGCAGGTACTGACCGACGGTCAGGATGTCGCAGTCCACGGCACGCAAGTCGCGGAACGTCTGCGACAGCTCCTCACGCGTCTCGCCCAATCCCACCATCAGGCTCGACTTGGTGTGCACGGCGTCGTCACGCCCCGTCAGCTCGCGGCTCATGGCCTTGGCCCGGGCCAGCACGTGGAGGGAGCGTCCGTAGCGGGCCCGCCTGCGAACCGGCTTCTGGAGCCGCTCCACGGTCTCGACGTTGTGGTTGAGGATGTCCGGACCCGCTTCCATCACCGTCCGCAGCGGCGCGGCGTCGCCGTTGAAGTCGGGGATGAGCACCTCCACGCCCATGCCCGGGCACTGGCTGCGGAGCGCGCGGATCGTCTCAGCGAAGATGTGGGCGCCGCCGTCGGGCAGGTCGTCCCGCGCCACCGACGTGACCACGACGTGCTCCAGGCCCAGCTCGCGGATGGCCTCGGCGACGCGGCGCGGCTCGTCCTCGTCGTTCCAGGTGGGCCGGCCGGTCTTCACGGCGCAGAAGCCGCAGGCCCGGGTGCAGGTGTCGCCGAGGATCATGATCGTCGCCGTGCGCTGCTCCCAGCACTCGCCGATGTTCGGGCAGCGCGCCTCCTCGCAGACGGTGTTGAGGGCCAGACCGCGCAGCAGCCGCTTCAGCTCGTGGTAGTTGGGGCCCGAGGGCAGTCGCGCCCGGATCCAGTCGGGGTGCCGGCGGAGCGCCACCGACCCGTCCGCGGCAGGCTCGGTGATGGAGCCGCCGCCCAGGGCGATGGTCAGCGGCTCGCGCGCCGCGTGGCCGTGGCCGCCGGAGACGCCGGGGCCGGACGCGCCGGCAGGCGTGAACATCGGCAGCTCGCAGCCGCTCACCGGCAGTCCGGTTCGCGCATGTAGAGCTCCCCGGCGGGGGAGGTGCCGTCGTAGATCAGCAGGGTGTTGCGGGCCCGGCCATCGGGCGTGCTCTCGATCGTCAGCAGCATCAGTGACCCCAGCGTGTAGCCCGTGGGACGGTAGCCGTTCTCGGGCGTCGGTGCCGCCACCGGCCGCCGGGAGTCGGCCTTGCGGTAGACGACGCCGCCGAAACGCACCCACGTCGGGTAGACCTCGTCGTGGAGGATGTTGACCGGCGCGCAGTCGGCCAGGCGCTGGCCGGACTGGACCGCCGCGTCGGGGCCCCGCCACGTGTCGACGGCGTTGTCGCGCAGGATCGTCCCGCCGACCCGGGCGGCGGCGTACAGGACGACGACCGCGAGGACCAGACGGGCAAGGCGCCAGGCGAGCGGGTGCCACTCGTAATGGACCCCGCGTACCCGCCCCACCGGTAGCTCGCGCCCGGCCTGGAGCGCCCGCACGAGGCTGGCGAAGCGGTCGCGGCCGCTGTGGGCCATGCGATCGCGCCTGGCGGCGCGCTCGGCGATCGAGGGGCGGCGGGCGGGATGGTCGCTCGAGGGCACGGCGACGGCCCTACCAGATGGACGTGTCCGCGTCAACCGACTCCAGCCACTTCCGCACGTCGGCGACGAAGCGGCCGATCTGCGCGCCGTCGGTGGCGCGATGGTCGAAGCTGACGCAGACGTTCATCATCGGCCGGATGCCGATGGTGTCGCCGTGCGGTGTCTCGATGACGACGGGCCGCTTGACGATCGCCTCCATGGAGAGGATGGCGACCTCGGGCACGTTGACGATGGGCTGGCTGGCGACCGAGCCGAACCAGCCCGTGTTGTTGACGGTGAAGGTGCCGCCCTGGATGTCCTCGAGCATCAGGCGACCGGCGCGGGCTCGGCCGGCCAGGTCCTGGACGGCCTTGTTGAGGCCGCTGATCGAGAGCGTGTCGGCATCGTGGACGACCGGCACCACGAGGCCGTCGTCGACGGCCACGGCGATGCCGATGTTGATGCGGTGCCGGCGCAGGACGCCCTGGTCGGTCCAGTGGGCGTTGAGATCGGGGTGCCGGCGCAGCGCCTCGACGACCGCCTTGGTGACGAAGGGCACGAACGAGAGCGCGACGCCCTCTCGGGACTGATACGCAGCCTTGGCCGAGTCGCGCAGCGCGGCGACCCCGGACATGTCCACCTCGACCGTCATGTACGCGTGCGGCGCCGTGGTCTTCGCCTTGACCATCTGGGCCACGATCGCCTTGCGCATCGGGGTCATCGGCCGCAGCTCGTCGCCGGCGGTGGGGACCGAAGCGGGAGCAGGCGCCGAAGCGGAAGCCGGAGCCGACACGGGCGCCGGGGCGGGTTGGGCGGCGCCGGTGCGCCGGCGCTCGATGTAGGCGAGCACGTCCTCGCGGGTGACACGACCGGCGTGCCCGGTGCCGGCCACGAGCGAGAGGTCGATGCTTTGCTCGCGGGCCAGCCTGCGCACGGCGGGCGTGACGCGGCCCTCGTACTCGGCGACGGGGCGCTCGTCGGAACCGGCGGGGCCGTGGCCGGTCGTGCCGTTGCCACTGGGGGCTACCGGGGCGGCCGGAGTGGGTGCCGCGGGGGCGGCGACGGCCTCCCCGGCGCCGTCGATGACCGCGATCTCGGCATTGTTGGGGACCGTCTCGCCCTCCTGGACGAGGATCGCGGTGAGCGTGCCTTCGAACGGCGAGGGGACCTCGGCGTTGACCTTGTCCGTGATGACCTCGACGATCGGCTCGTACTTGTCAACGTGGTCGCCGACCTGCTTCAGCCAGCGACCGATGGTCCCCTCGGCCACGCTCTCGCCGAGCTGGGGCATCGTCACCTTGGGCATCGCGCGGGTCTCCCTGTCCTAGTAAGCGGCGAGGCGGCGCACCGCGGCGGCGATCTTGTCGGGATCGACCATGAACCAGTCCTCGAGAGTGTGACTGTACGGCACGCACGGCACATCGGGGCCGGCCACCCTCACGATCGGCCCGTCCAGGTAGTCGAAGGCCTCCTCGGCGAGGACGGCGGCCACCTCGGCGCCATACCCGCCGAAGCGGTTGTCCTCGTAGACGATGACGCATTTGCCGGTCTTCTTCACCGAGCCGAGGATCGTCTCCGTGTCGAGCGGGCGGAGCGTGCGGAGGTCGATGACCTCGACGCTGATGCCCTCGCCGGCGACCAGCTCAGCCGCCTCCAGGCTGTAGTGGGCCATCAGCCCGTAGGCGATGACCGTGACATGATCGCCCGGGCGCGTGACCTGGGCCCGGCCGAGCGGCACCACGTAGTCCGTGTCGGGCACGTCGCCGCGCACCGAGCGGTAGAGCTTCTTGTGCTCGAAGAAGAGCACCGGGTCGGGGTCGCGGATGGCGCTGCGCAGCAGGCCCCGGGCGTCGTAGGGCGTAGAGGGAACGACGACCTTGAGCCCCGGCACGTGGGTGAAGAAGGCCTCCACCGACTGGCTGTGGTAGAGCGCGCCGTGGACGCCGCCGCCGTACGGGGCGCGGATGGTGATGGGGCAGCCGAAGGCGTTGTTGGAGCGGTAGCGCAGGCGCGCCGCCTCGCTCACGATCTGGTTGAAGGCGGGGAAGATGAAGTCGGCGAACTGGATCTCCGGCACCGGCCGCAGGCCGTTGACGGCCGCCCCGATCGAGGCACCCACGATGAGCGACTCCGTGAGCGGCGTGTCGATGACGCGATCCTCGCCGAACTCGGCCCACAGGCCGTCGGTGGTCAGGAAGACGCCGCCCTTCCGGCCCACGTCCTCGCCCAGGACGATCATCGTGGGATCGCGGCGCATCTCCTCGGCGAGGGTCTCGCGGATCGACTCGAGGAGCGTGCGCACGGCCACGGCTCAGGCCTCCGGCTCGTAGTAGACGTAGCGCTCGGCGGTGGCCGGATCGGGCTCGGGCTGGGACTCGGCCCAGTCGGTGGCGTCGTCCACCACGGTCTTGACCTCCGCCGCCAGGCGCTCCTCCAGCGCCCCGTCGAGGACGCCCGCATCGCGCAGCTCCCCGCGGAAGCGCGGCAGCGGGTCGTGCTGGCGGCCCTCCGCAAGATCCGCGGCGCTGCGGTACTTCGTCTGCTGGTCGTCCGAGGAGTGTGCCGTGAGGCGCGTCACCTTGGCCTCGATGAGTGTGGGGCCGTCGCCCCGGCGTGCCCGGGCGATCGCCTCGCGCCCGGCCCGGTAGCAGGCCAGCACGTCGGCGCCGTCGACGATCACGCCCGGCATGGCGTAGCCGGCGGCGCGGCTGGCGATGTCCTCGACCGCCGTCTGGAGGCTGGCCGGCACGCTGATGGCATAGCCGTTGTTCTCGACCACGATGATCACCGGCAGCCGGTGGATGCCCGCGAAGTTCAGCCCCTCGTGGAAGTCGCCCTGGTTGCTCGAGCCCTCGCCCAGCTCGGTGACCGCGACCTGGTCGGTCCGGCGGATCTTCGCGGCGAGGGCGATGCCCACCGCGTGCAGCACCTGAGTCGCCACGGGCGAGCTCTGCGACAAGATGTGGTGGACGGCCGCGCCGTAGTGGCCCGGCATCTGGCGGCCGCCGGAGCTGGGGTCGTTGGCCCGGGCGAACTGGGCCAGCATGATCTCCCGCGGCGTCATGCCGAAGGTCAGGCAGGCAGCCACCGAGCGGTAGTAGGGCACCAGCCAGTCGTGGCCCCGGCGCAGGTCGAAGAAGAGGCCGACCTGCGCGCCCTCGTGGCCCTGGCCGCTGATGACGAAGGGCACCTTGCCGGCGCGGTTCAGCACCCACATGCGCTCGTCGAGGGCGCGGGTGGTGGCGATGAGCCGGTACATCTCGATGAGCTGGTCGCGCCGCAGCCCCAGCTCCGGGCCGAAGGGCAGGTCCGCGCGGCGGGCGGCGGCCGCGGTCCCCCTTGCGGCGGCGGTTCGGGCGCTCGTCGTGGCCATCGCCCCTGCGCCGCTAGAAGTTGATGGCCCGGCCGGCCACGGCCAGCGCCGCCTCCCCGAGCGCCTCGGAGAGCGTGGGGTGGGGATGGACCGCGGCGCCCAGCTCCCAGGCCGTGGCGTCGAGCAGCATCGCCGCGCTGGCCTCGGCGATGAGATCCGTCACGTGCGGGCCGATGAGGTGGACACCGAGGATCTCATCGCTGTCGCGGTGCGCGATGACCTTGGCGAAGCCCTCGTAGTCGCCGCCGATGAGCGCCTTGCCGTTGGCGATGAAGGGGAACCTGCCGGCCTTGAAGGGCAGGCCGTCGCGCTCGCACTCCTGCTCGCTGCGCCCGATCGAGGCGATCTGGGGCCGGCAGTACGTGGCGCGCGGCATCTTCAGGTAGTCCACCTGCTCCGGCTCCGCGCCGACGATGGCGGCCACCGCCGCGAGCCCCTCGTGGGCGGCGACGTGGGCCAGCCAGAGCCCACCGATGATGTCGCCGATGGCGTAGAGGTGTGGCTCGGCGGTGCGCATCGTCTTCGGGTCCACCTTGACGACGCCGTTCTCCACCTTCGCCCGGGTCGTCTCGAGGCCGACGTCCTCGATGTTCGCGGCGCGCCCGGTGGCCACCAGCATCTGCTCGGCGCGAAGCTCCTTCGGCGCCTCGCCCGGGGGGCCGACCATCACGCTGACCCCGTCCTGGCCGGCCTTCACCGCGGCCGTGTCGAAGCGCGCGTTGGTCATAACCGCGATGCCACGGCGGCGGAAGGAGCGCTCCAGCTCGGCGCTTACCTCGCGGTCCTCGAGCGGCACGAGCGCGGGCAGGTACTCCAGCACCGTCACGGCCGTGCCCAGGTCCGCATAGAAGCTGGCGAACTCCACGCCCACCGCGCCGGCGCCGACGACGATGAGGCTGGCGGGCAGCTTGTCAGAGGTGAGGATGTCGTCGCTGGTGACGATGCGCTTCCCGTCGGGGACGAGGCCGGGCAGCGACTTCACGCGGCTGCCCGTAGCGAGGATGACGTCCGTGGCGTCGAGCGTCCGGCTGCCGGCCGCGGCGCCGCCCTCGCCGATCAGCGCGATCTCGACCTTCTTGCCGCCCTTGAGCCGGCCGCGGCCGTGGACGAACTCGACGTGGTTCTTCTTCGTCAGCCCCTGGAGCCCCTTGTGGAGTCGCTCCACGATCTGGCCGCGGCGCTTCGCCACGGCGGCGAAGTCGATGCTCGTCTCGCCGGTGGTGATGCCGAAGTCCCCCGCCTTCCTCACCCTGGCGTAGAGGTCGGCCGACTCGAGCATGGCCTTGGTGGGGATGCAGCCGACGTGGAGGCACGTGCCGCCGATCTTGTGCGCGTCCACGAGGGCGACCTTGAGGCCCAGCTGCCCGGCCCGGAAGGCCGCCGAGTAGCCGCCGGTGCCGGCGCCCAGGACGACGAGGTCGAAGCTGTTGGAGGATCCGACGGCCACGGGTCAGCAGGCTCCGATCGGGGGGATGGCGGGACGACTGCCGGGCGGCCGTCCGGCACGGCGGGTCACCCGGCGATGGTACGGCGGGCCCCCCGATGCCGCAACCGCGC